>DATKJJ010000256.1:0-29431 GCA_035543695.1 Gemmatimonadales bacterium
GGCTGGATGGCCTCGCCTGAGCTGAGTGACCGCATGCCCAGCCACCATTGTCCATCGGATTGATACGCTGCCAGCTCCATTGGCTCGTAGATTCGGACCGGCGTGCCAACCGGGATCGAGCCGATGGCCGCCGGCAGCGTAAGGGAAATGGCAGGCTCTCCTGCCCCACAGGTGGTGGGGCCAGTTACGGCCGAAATCGCCATGGCGACCCATCCAGAGTCCGCCGGTGTTGGCGTCCCGGAGAGGTAGAGCAGAGCACTATCCCGGCCCGGCTGCGGATCTCGATAAGCGAAGAAGGCGTTGCGGCTGATGCGGAGGAACCCCGGCCCCGACGTTTGGCAGCTGTAGCCAAACCCCCGCATGGCTCGATAGGAGACGGCAGCCGGGCCCAGGCTGAGCAGATCGTTTGCGGCGCCACCTCCTCCGGCTGCGGTGCTCAGCTCTCGCAGCTCGTTCCCCACGACGACTGCCGCTCCCCGCACATTGGACTGAAGCGCTACGTGCTCCGCCTGACTCCGGGCCAGACGAACCGTGCTCAGCAGCATGTGGTACACCGATCCGCTGACCATCAGCAGCAGCACCATGGCCACAGCGGTCTCTGCCAGGGTAAACCCACGCCGGCCAGCGGGGATCAGCACGGAATGCCTGTTTCCAGCACCGCAGCGCGACTGCCGCGTATGGTGAGGTATGAGACGCTGACTCGAACTTTTCGCACTGGGCCTGACGGATCGACCGTCCAGGACTGCCGGAGGCCGTCCTCCCACAGCGGCCCTCCGCTGGTAAAGCCGGGCGAGGTACAACGAGGCGATGTGGCAGCCGCAGCCATTCTGAGCTTCTCCACCCTGCGGGCAGCGAGCAGCGCGGCATGAGTTTCTACCCTGCCCCGGCCAATCATTCGATTGACCATGGCGGAGGAGCCGCTCAGGGCGAGGATCCCGACCGCCAGAACGACCAGGGCGACCATGACCTCGATCAGAGTAAAGCCGGTGGTGGTTTTCACTGCTCACCTCCACTGTTTGACGCCACAAGGTGCAGCAGATCGTAGCTGGTGTGGGTACCGGTTTCGTGCGGAGCGGGCTGAAGACGGGCGGGACGGGCGGAACAATGGAAATTGGAATGAAGCGAGTGAGGTCGGGGAGCGTGGAGCTCGTCTTCCGACGTGCCCCACGTCCGCCTACGCCGCCGGTAACCGCCGAAGCTTGTAGAAGAGTGTGCGCAGACTGATCCCCAGAAGATTCGCTGCCTGCCGGCGATTTCCCTTGGCCGCCTCGAGTGCCCGCTGAATGGCGGCCCGTTCGACCGCTTCGACCTGGGACTTGAGATCCAGCGGCCCGGAGGGCGCGCCGTTCGGCGCCGTCGAGGTTCCTTCCGTCAGGGCGAAGTCCTTGCTGTCCAGCAACCCGCCGGCCGACAGCACCGCCGCACGCTCGACCGCGTTCCTTAGCTCGCGCACGTTGCCGGGCCAGTTGTGGTGCGTCAGCGCGACCAGCGCAGCCGGAGTGACGCTCACCGGGTGACCCAGCCGCTGGGCGACCTGCCGGGCGAAATGGGTGAGCAGCTCGGGGATGTCTTCGGGGCGGTCGCGGAGCGGCGGAATGTGGAGCCGGACGACGTTCAGCCGGTAGTAGAGGTCGGAGCGGAACTCTCCCCGCTCCACCGCCTGCTCCATGGGCTTGCCGGTGGCGGCCAGCACGCGGACGTCGATCTTCTTGGACTCGCGGGCGCCCAGCCGGCGGATCTCGCCCTCCTCCAGCACCCGGAGCAGCTTGGCTTGGAGCGCCTGGGGAAGATCGGCGATTTCGTCGAGCAGCAGGGTGCCGCCGTTGGCCAGCTCAAAGAGGCCGGGATGGTCCGAAGTGGCACCGGTAAAGGCCCCCTTGGTGTGACCGAACAGCTCGGACTCGAGCAGCTGTTCCGGAATCGCCGCGCAGTTGATGCCGGTAAAGCTGCGTTCAGCCCGCGGGCTCATCCGGTGGATGGCGCGGGCGATGACTTCCTTTCCGGTCCCACTCTCGCCGGTGATCAGCACCGTGGTATTGTGGCGGGCGACCCGGGCGGCCAGCTCGATCACGTCCCGCATGGCGCGACTCTGTGACACGACCAGATCGCCCACGGCGCCAATGCCCAGACTGGATCGAAGCGCGTCAACCTCACGGCGCAATCGCTCCCGCTCCTCGGCCTTCCGTACGGTGAGAATGACTTCGTCGGGTTTGAACGGCTTCTGCAGATAGTCGTAGGCGCCTTCACGCATGGCGGCAATGGCGGCATCTTCGTCGCCGAAGGCGCTCATCATGATGATCAGCGCCTGCCCGCTGTCAGCGCGATAGCGCCGGAGAAAGGTGAGGCCGTCCATTCCCGGCATCTTCACGTCGCAGAGGATGAGCTCGAATTCCTCGGCAATGGCGCGGGCGAGCGCCCGCTCCGGGTCGCCCTCGGCTTCCACCCCGTAGCCGGATTCGCTGAGCAGCAGCGCCAGCGACTGCCGGAACCCCGCGTCATCGTCAACGATCAGCAGCCGCATCGGTCTCATCCGCGATTGGAAGAAATACCTTGAAGATGGCTCCGCCTTCTCTTGCGCGATCGACCCACACGGTGCCTCCGCATTCGTGCACCGTCCGCGCGACTATCGCCAATCCCAGCCCGGTGCCCTGACCCGGATCCTTGGTGGTAAAGAACGGATCGAACACCCGTTCCCGGTCTTCCTCGGGCACGCCAGGACCGTCATCGGCCACGTACAGCATCGCTCCGGGAGTTCCCGGTAACAGCTCTCGCGGCCGCGGCTCCGGCAACCAGGTGCGCCTGGGATCGGGCTCATGCCCCTCGCCGTCGTCTTTCCGAGTGGCGGTGCGGCGCTGGCTCACCAGGACCTTGGGCAGGGTACCGACCACCACCCGCCCTCCGGGATTGGCCTGGCACGCATTGACCACCAGGTTGACGATGACCTGTTCCAGCAGGTGCTGGTCGCCTGGTACCAGGGGCGCGCGGGCGTCCAGCCGGAGCTCGAACCGCTGCGCCCGCAAGATTCCCTGGGCCTCCAGGAAGTCCATCACCTTCCGCACCGCGGCATTCAGATCCGTGCTTGCTGCTCGCTGAACGGCGGCACCCTTGGCGGACCCGGGCCGGGCATAATCCACGAGACCTTGCACGATCCGCTCGATCCGATCGATGGCCTGGCGCATATCACCGGTCACCTTCGGATCGGCCCCGCGGCGCTGAAGCACCTCGATATACGTTGCGAGGGCGCCGAGTGGGTTTCGCACCTCGTGGGCGACGCCGGCGGCGAGTCGGCCGATCCCCGCCAGCTTCTCCACCCTAACCACCTGGCTCTGCGCGTCCAGCAAGTTCTCCGCCATGATTCGATAGCGTCGCGCCAGCAACTCCAACTCGGCGGTTTCCTGGGGCACATGGGCCGGAAACTGGCCGGTGGTGAGAGCATCGGCTTCGGCGGTGAGTCGCTGCAGCGGCCGGATGACCATCCGGTGGACGGCGTAGCCGCCAAACAGCACGAACACCGTGGTGCTACCCAGCCAGAGCGCCAGCAGCGGGCCCAGCAACTCCGCCAAATCGTTGCCGGCAATGAGCACGGTGGTCAGCCCGACCATGGCCACTGCCGACGAGGTGATAAAACCCAACTCCATCACTAACGCGGTGCGGAGCGATACTCCTCTGCGCTTGGGCGGAGCTTCAGCGCGCGTGCCTGGTTCCGAGCTGCTCGCTGCTGCCAGGTCGCCCGGGAGATGGGCGACCACCGGCGCTACGGCGTGCACGCAATCTGGCCTTCGGCTGTGGCCGGTGCCGGCGGCGGCGTCGAGCCGACGAAGATCGCGCAGCTGCGGGTGGTGGCGTAGTGAGTGGCGGTTGCGCCCCAGCCCGCGTTGGTCACGCCGCTCAGGGTTACCGTCACGCCCGCCGAGGTCGAGTACGGCAGCGCGGGATCGGGCAGCGGCCCGTTATAGTAGGTCTGCGCGTTCGAGAAGTAGCCTTCCTGGGCGGCCAGCAGGTTGTGCAGGTCACCCCGCATTGAGGCCACAATCGCGCGCTCCTTACCGTTCGCGAATTTGGGCACCACGATGGTCACCAGGATCCCGATGATCACGACCACGATCAGCAGCTCGATCAGCGTGAAGCCTCTTTTGTGGTCCCTCATCGCGGTCCCCTGGTGCGAGAAATTCCACCCTCTGAATGCTGCCGGTTTTATTTCCTCTGCCCTGCCCCGTGTGGGGCAGGGTGGAGAAAAGGGCGGCGACCGCTAGGACACCGCCCTTTCCCCGACTACCTACCCAGCGCTGCTTAGTAGCAGGCCGGTGCACCCTCAGTGACAACGGCCGGGTCAGGAGCGGCGGCCGAACCCACGTAGATACCGCAGGTGGCAATCGCGCCCTTGATCGCGCTGTTGGTAGCAGTCGCATTCCAACCAGCCGCGGTACAAGCACCCACCTTCACAGTGTTGCCGCTCGAAGGCTGGAAGGCCACCGTACCACCGCAGGCACCACCAGCAACGGTGTTGACCTGAGCAGCACCCAGCGTGGTGGAGTACGTCTGGTTATCGCTGAAGAACCCTTCCTGCGCGGTAACCAGGTTACGAAGGTCCGACTTCATGCTGGCAAGAATCGCCTTCTCCTTCGTGTTGGCAAACTTCGGAATTGCGATCGCGGCCAGAATGCCGATGATCACGACCACGATCAACAGCTCGATTAGGGTAAAGCCCTTGCGGTTGCTCATTACTTCCTCCGGTTGAAGTGGTGCGCGGTCATCGGTAATTCGGGATCGCTGAACACGTGGTGTAACCGGCAGCGGGTAAGGCAACACGTATGCCACCCCCCAACCTCGGTGTTCAACGTGATTCCGCTCCGCGAGTTAACTATCGGTTGCACCCTCGAATGCAACGATTTCCCGGGGAAGCGGAGGCGGATTCTGCAAGAGCACCCAGGGGACCCAGGCAGTGACGGAAGTTGCCTTCCGTCGGGCATTTGGTCGCATCCTTTCCGTGCCGCGCTGAACCAATTCACGGTTTGTCCCACGGCTGGGGAGAACGCCCGGGCCGCCGCGGTTAGCGGGACTGCGCCGGGATCGATTGAAATTCCGGTTCCACAACGAAGTCGTGACGCCAGCATCACTTGGGCCGGAGGAGGAGGGAGTGCCAACTCTTGCATAGTTTTTGCCCGCCGCATTCCCACTCACAGTCCACCTCCACCAGCTGGCCAGGATGTCCCGCGATGATCAAGGCTCTGTACTTCCTGTTCGTGCTTTCCGGTGCGGCCGGCCTGATATACGAATCGATCTGGACCCGCTACCTCGGCCTTTTCGTGGGCCACGGAGCCTACGCCCAGATCATCGTGCTGGTGATCTTCCTGGGAGGAATGTCGCTCGGCGCAGTACTGATCAGCCGCCGCTCGGAGCGGCTGACCCAGCCGCTCTATGGATATGTGGCGGTCGAGTTTGCGGCGGGATGCATCGGCCTCTTCTTTCACGACATCTTTCAATCCGTCACCAACTGGGCCTACGCCGGGATCTATCCGGCGCTGGCCGGCTCGAAGGCTCTGGTTCTGGCCAAGTGGGCCATCGCCGGCAGCCTGATCCTGCCGCAATCGATCCTGCTGGGGATGACCTTTCCGCTGATCACGGCTGGCGTGCTCCGACTGAGCAGCCGGCGGCCGGGCCGGGTCCTCTCCATGCTGTACTTCTCGAACAGCCTGGGCGCGGCGGTAGGCGTGCTCGTAGCGGGCTTTTACCTGGTGAATCTGGCGGGACTGCCGGGCACCCTGCTCACCGCCGCGATACTCAACCTGCTGGTTGCAGCCGCAACCATCGGCGTGATCGTGCGGGCCCGCGGCTCAGAGGCCAGCCAAACAAGAGCGCAGGCGGCGCCTGCCTCTACTACCCTGGCGCAATCCCCGGCCAGCCTCTCGCTCGAACGCCTGCTCCTCTTTACCGCGCTGGGCACGGCGATAGCCTCCTTCCTTTATGAGATAGCGTGGATCAGGATGCTGGCGCTGGTAGTCGGCAGCGCTACGCACTCCTTCGAGCTGATGCTGTCGGCCTTCATTCTGGGCTTGGCACTCGGAGCGCTCTGGATCAGAAGGCGAGCCGACCGCAGTGTAGACTCGATCCGCAGCCTGGGTCTGGTGCAGTGGTGCATGGGGCTTCTGGCGCTGGCCACCCTGCCGCTCTATGTCTCGTCGTTCGAGTGGATCTCGTCCCTGCTCTCCACCTTTGCCCGGAACGACGCCGGCTACACCGGCTTTACCATTGCCAAGTACGCGGTGTGCCTGGTCATCATGCTGCCGGCCACCTTCTGTGCCGGGATGACCCTGCCGCTGATAACCCGAACGCTGATGGCGAACGGGTCGGGCGAGCGGGCCATCGGTGCGGTCTACGCCTGGAACACGATGGGATCGATTCTGGGGGTGATGCTGGGCGGATTGGTGCTGCTGCCGGTGATTGGTCTCAAACCAATGTTGATCGTGGCCGCAGTGGTGGACACCGGGATCGGCGTGCTGCTGCTCCACAAAGCCGGCGCCAGCAGCCCCAAGGTCCGCTATCTGGTTCCCGCTGCTCTCGGCATCGCGGCCGGTTTCATGGCGTTGATTGCCGGATTGGTGCGGCTGGACACCAACCTGCTCGCCAGCGGAGTGTATCGCACTGGAGAAATGCTGCAGCCGAACGACCGGGACATGCTGTTTTACCGCGACGGCCGGACAGCCACCGTCACCGTCACCAGAACCAAACCGGCCGGGTGGATCACCCTGGCGACGAATGGAAAGCCGGACGCGTCGTTGCAGCCGACCTGGTATCAGCCCTGCAGCAGCACGACGGCGCCGGTTCCCATGACACTGGATGCCGGAGCCCAGACCCTGATCCCTCTGGTGACCCTGGCCCACGCACCCCAAGCCAAGACAGCGGCGGTGATCGGACAGGGCAGCGGAATGTCCTCCCACCTTCTGCTGGGCAGCCCCATATTGCGCGAATTGGTGACGATCGAGATCGAACCGCAGATGATCGCAGGCTCCCGTCTCTTTTACCCGGCCAATAAGCGCAGCTTCGACGACCCGCGCTCCCAGATCGTAATCGACGATGCCAAGTCCTACTTCGCCTCCGAGCACCGGCGCTACGATGTCATCGTCTCCGAGCCGTCGAACCCCTGGGTCAGCGGGGTTTCCGGCCTGTTCACGACGGAGTTCTACAGCCGGGTCAAGAATTACCTCAATCCCGACGGGGTCTTCGGGCAGTGGATCCACGTATACGAGCTGGACGACGGACTGGTGCTCAGCGTCCTGGCGGCTCTGCACCAGAACTTTGCCTCCTATGACGTATATCAGGTCTCGTACGGCGACCTGCTCATCGTGGCCAGCAACCGGCCCCGGCTGTCAGCGCCGGACTGGTCGGTCTTCCAGTATCCGATGCTACGGAAGGATCTTTGCCGGTTCGTGGCGCTCACGCCTGAAGTGCTGGGAGGACTGCGGATAGCCGGCCGTGACGAGCTGGGAACGCTGCTCGAGGCCTATGGCGCCAACTCTGATTTCTATCCTACGCTCGATCTCGGTGCCGAGCGGCGGCGTTTCCGGCGGGATTTCGCGGTCGGGTTCCCCACGCTCTCCGCGGAGTGGTTCAATGTTCTGGCCTCGCTGAAGGGGACCCGGACCGCTCCGGGTGGAGAGGCGATTCCGGCCCTGCCCGAGGTTCCCCGGGTTCGGGTCCGCTCGCTCGGGGCCCTGCTCCGGTCCCGGAAGTTCCTGGCCCCGACCGACTCAGCCTTTGGACCGGTCAGCCGCGACGCGATGTACCGATGGAATCAGTGGCAGGCCGGAGTCGGTTCGGATCAACCGCCGGGGAACTGGGAGGTCTGGCTGGAGCAGGCCAACGCCATTGACCAGCTGCGCAACGGCGGGACGGCAGGAGTGGCAGATGAAAGCTTTTATGCGGGTCTTTCCCGGGTGATGGATCGCTACAAGGCGCCCCAAGTGGTCCGGGACGTGGTGATGTTCCGCCACGCCATCGCCACATGGCAGTTCAAGGATGCGGTAGACGCGGGCGAACGGCTGCTGCCGGTAGTCACGTCTCAACGGCGCTGGATTGGAGCGGATGAGTTCCGGGACGGCCTGGTGCTGGCGAAATTGCATTTGCGAGACGCCGCGGGGGCGCAACGCAGATTCTACCAACTCGCGCCTCTGAGCACCCGCAAACCGGCAGATCTTCGGTCTCAGCTGCTCGAGGCCTACGTCACCACCGCCGCCCAATCTCAACCCAACGTGGCGCAGCGGTAGTCCGTGAGACCCGTTTCTCCTAGACCTTTACCTCGACCTGCTCCTCGTAGCGGCTGAGCTTGCGGTACAGGGTAGAAGGGTCGATGCCGAGCACCTCGGCGGCGCGGGTCTTGTTTCCGCCTTCGGCCTGCAACACCCACATGATGTAGGCCCGCTCTATCACCTCGAGAGTGGGGTTTCTATATGACCGCTCGGCCACCAGCGGCTCCTTCCGCCGTTTGGTGATCCGCTCCGGCAACGATGCGGCCTCGATCAGGTTGCCCCGGGTCAGCACCACGGCATGCTCCAGCGCGTTTTCCAGCTCCCGCACGTTCCCCGGCCATTCATACACCATCACCGCATCCAGGGCCTCCGCGGCCAGCGCCTTCGGGTCGGTCCCGGTCTCGCCGGCCAGGTTCTGCAGCAATGCTTCGATCAGCAGCAGCAGGTCGTCGCGGCGCTCCCGGAGCGGCGGCAAGTTGATGGCAATGACGTTGAGCCGGTAGAACAGATCGGACCGGAAGTTGCCGCGGCGGATTTCTTCTTCCAGCTCCCGGTTGGTAGCGGCAATGATGCGGACGTCCACCGGAATCGGCTCGGTGGCCCCGACCGGTATGGCCTCACGCTCCTGGAGGACCCGAAGCAGCTTTACCTGGAGCGAGGCGGGCATCTCGCCGACCTCGTCCAGGAAGAAGCTCCCGCCCCGGGCGGCTGCAAAGAGGCCTTGCTTGTCTCGAACGGCGCCGGTGAATGATCCCTTGACGTGTCCGAACAGCTCACTCTCCAGCAGGTTCTCCGGAAGCGCCCCGCAGTTGATCGAGAGGAATGGACCATCACTCCGGCTGGACAGGTTGTGGATATACCGGGCGATGACCTCCTTACCGGTTCCACTCTCCCCCTGGATCAGCACCGTCGAGTCGGTCGGCGCCACATGCTCGGCCAGCTTCAGCACATCCAGGAAACGTTTGGATTTCCCGATCGGGCGGGTGATGGTGGTTTTGTCGCGCCGGCGGATCTCCTGCTTCAGCTGCGTGTTCTCAACCTTGACCGCCCGGTACTCACAGGCGCGCCGGAGGATGGCCACCAGCTCATCGTTGGAGAACGGCTTCTGGATGTAGTAGAAGGCCCCCGAGTTGACGGCGCTGATGGCGCTTTGCAAGGAGGCCTGGGCGGTCATCAGGATGACCGGAGTCATCGCGTCCTGCTCCCGCGCCGCCTGCAGAATGTCCAGACCCGATACCTGGGGCATCCGCACATCGGAGAGGATGATGTCGTGGGTTCCCGACCGGATCTGCTCCAGCCCCGCCTTTCCGCCCTGGGCGGTCGTCACCTCGAACCCTTCGTTTCGGAGAAGGATTCTGAGGGTATCGAGAATCCCCGACTCGTCGTCAACGACCAGGAGAGACGGCTTCTGACTCATGCAGCATCCTCCGCCACCATCTTGGCGGGCAAGAATATGGTGAAAGTCGTACCGGACCCGGGTCCGGAGTCGACCAGAACGAGGCCCCGATGGGCCTCGACCGCGCGCTGAACGATGGCGAGCCCCAGCCCGCTCCCGCCCGAACGGCCGGAGACGAAGGGTTGGAATAGGCGCTCGCGGACCTCTTCCGGAATACCCGGCCCATTGTCCCGTACCTGAAGCCGAACGGCGTGCTCCAGATCCGTCCCGTGCGGAATCTCGGATGCCTGGGCGGCGCCGACGGTAACGGTGATCCGAATGGGGCCCCGGGCCGCCTGCACGGCGTTGAGCACCAGATTGGCGACCACGCGGTGGAGGAGATCCTCATCGCCCTCCAGTGGGGTATGCCCACCTTCCACCGCAATGACCGCATCCGAACGGCAATCCGGGTGGGCCCGAATCAGGCGCACGACGGCCACGACCACGGAATGGAGATCCACCGGCGCAAAGTGAGTCGCTCGCACCCGGGCAAAGTCGAGGAACTCACTGAGCAGACGGCTGAGCCGGTCGCTCTCCCTGACGATAAGGCCGGAGAGAAACCGCTCGTCGTCGTCCGCGTGCTTCGAGCGGGCCAGCTGCTCGACCGAGCTTCTGATGGAGGCCAGCGGATTACGAATCTCGTGCGCCAGCGACGCGCTCAACTCGGCCACTGCCTCCAGCCGCTCGGCTCGCATATGCAGCTCCTGCACCTCTTTGAGATCCGAGATGTCGGTAAAGATGGCCGTGACCGAGGGAGCCTCCTGCGCTTCCTGGCGAAAGGTCGTGGTGCTCAAGCCGATGGGGAACATTCGCCCCGCGGCCTGTACCACCATGCCCTCGCCCCGGCTGATCTTTCGTCCGTTACGAATCCCGGCCACCGCCGCGGCCCAGAGCTCCGAGGAGCGGCTCTTCAGCTGATCCAGGACTGGTAGGCCGATCAGGGCCTCGCCATCGAGGTCGAGCAGGCGCTCGGCGGTGGGATTGATGAAAGCCAGGCGGCCAAACCCGTCTACCGTGAGCACACCCGAGCGAATGTTTCGCAGGATATCGTCGGCCTCGAGGCGCACCCGCTGCAACTCGGTGGCAAGAGTCGCCTGCTCCATTCCTGCTTCGCGCAAACGGTGTCCCAGCACCGCCACGATCGCGAACACCAGATTGAACACGCCAATTTGCGCCCAGGACACGGTGTCGAGTGAGGCCCCGTGGGTCCAGATGGTGTCTCCCAGAAACAGCACCGAGGCGAGCACGGCAGTCACTGCCACCCAACCCGGCGGCATCAACAGGGAATAGGCGGCTACCACCAGCACGTACAGCGCGGGAAAGGCGGATTGAGGCTGTCCGGTAAAGTGGAGGATGGTGGTAACCAGACCCAGATCAACCAGAGCCTGGATAAAGAAAAACGCGTTGGTCGGTTTCCGCCGGAGCAGAAAGATCGTTCCCGCCCCGTACAACGTGAACATCAGGGCAAACACCACCGAGACGCTCACGATGAACGATTCCTGCGGACGCTCGGTCCAGACCAGCCCGGCCCCGAGCAGGACTCCCGTGGCCAGCACCAGCCGGCCAGCGAACAGCCAGGTTAGCAGGGTGCGCTGATCGGGAAGTGTGTTCTTCCCGGGCCGGCGCCGGTCTGGCACCGTAGGGACCGCCGCCCGTCCAGAGGGAGCGGAGATTGCCATCGAACCTCGGAGTAGCTGGGAGCTCGGAGCTCGGGGCTGAGAGCCTGGGCTCTGAATAGAGGCTCCAAGCTCCTGGCTCCTAGCTCCTAGCTATCGTGGGGGACAGCCGAAGATAGGGAGGGCGACCGGGCATCCGGTAGTGCCCTCTATAATTAGAAATGGTCTGGACGGTCTATCTTGCCCGCTGCGCCGATGGCAGTCTGTACACCGGAATCACCACCGACCCGGTACGCCGGCTGGCCGAGCACAACCGGGGGTGCGGCGCGGCCTACACCCGCTCCAGGTTGCCGGTGGTTCTGGTGTACCTGGAACAAGCGGAAGACCGGGGACAGGCGCTTCGTCGAGAGCACGCCATCAAGCGGATGAGCCGGGCTGACAAGGAGGCGTTGTCCCTAAACCGGAGCTGAACCGCGCCGCTCAGTAGAACCGGTGCCGGCAGCTCGAGGTGCGCCGCCGAGCCCGGCACCGGCCGGTAATTCGGACAGGGAGCTGGGCGAGTCCAGGTGTGCTCCGTCATCCACCCCCACACCCAGACGATTCACCAGCTCCCCACCCAGCCAGGCAGTTCCCAGAGAGATGACCACCCCCGTAAGACCGGCAACGATGGCTCCCGTGGGCGGCACCTCTGGATTCTCCCTCCGCAGCACCCAGCTCAGGATGAACAGACCGACCACCACCACATTGCCGATGCCATGCCAGAGCCCCACCCTGCGGGCGCGAGTTCCGGCTGGAATCGCGATCCAGTCCAACCAGCCGAAGACCGCCGCGGCCAGACCTCCGATGATGCCGGCGCCAATCATGTAGTAGGCGACGAGAGTCCATTGCGAGTTGCTCGACACCAGATAGATGATGTCGAAGATGACCGCCGTCGCCAGGAGCCCGAGCGGAAACACGATCAGCATCTGATGTACCGGATGTCCGGCGAATTTGACCTTGCTTTCCATATATGGTCTTCCTCTGCCCTGGGCTATGATCCCGTTCAGCTACCGAGTTGTTGCTGCACCTTCTGGAGACTGCTCAGGTGCTCCTGCATCGCGGTCAGCGTCTTTTGCAGGTAGGCCTTGACCTGCTCATTCTGCAGCGATGGCATGATCTGGGTCTCGATCTTCTCGATGTTCGCCTGGTGCTCGTCTATTTCATGCTGGACGAACGCCTTGTCGAAATCGCTCCCGGACTTGCCTTGCAGCTCCGCAGGCAGGGCGGCACTGTCCGCCGCACTGACGCTCCCGCCCTGGGCCGATGTCAGATTGACGTTGAGCTTTTGCGCGAGCGCCTTGACCTCCTGGCGGTTCTTGGTGTGATCGGCCTCGAGCTTCTTGGCAATCTGCTTGACCGCAGTTGAACTGGCCTTCCTGGATGCCACGGTGGAAACTTGGATTTCCGTCGTGTTCGCCACGTTCATCTGGGAGAGGACTCCCTCGGGTGTCACTGCGGTGTTCCCGCCTACGGCCATAGACGAGTCGCCCGACATGGACATGGTGTCGTGGCTGCTCATGCCGCCCGGCGCGCTGTCGGCCATGCCGGTGTCGCCACCTCGATGGTTATCCCCCGGGGAGCATGCCAGCAGCAGGCCAAGTGCTGCAGCCGGGAGCCGAAAAGTCTTCATGGAACCTCCGTTTCTAAATACCTAATGCTGAAGCACTTAAATGGGTGAATCGCGGCATCGAAGGTCGGCGCTCGGTTCACCGCAGTCCGGTTCAGCCCGGATGGGCAGCAAAAATGCGGGACTGACCGGCCCGCATGTGTGACGCATGACCTGCTGATTCTTACGCCGGCTTGGCGTCGAGGACTTCCCGGACCTTGACGATGAGGCTCTCTGCGGAAAAGGGCTTCTGGAGAAAAGGGACCTGGAAGTTGCCCATTCCCGGTTGCAGCTTGTCGGCCTCGGAGTAGCCGGACATGTAGAGCAGCCTGAGCTCGGGTTTCTTTGCCTTGAGCTTCTCCGCCAGGACCAAGCCGCCCATATCAGGCATTACCACATCGGTCAGGACCAGATCGATGCTGTCTCCCAACTCGCTTAGCAGGTCCAGCGCCTCTTCACCGTTATGAGCTTGAATGACAGTGTAACCCTGGTTGAGGAGCACCCGGGCCGCCACGCTGCGTACCGCGTCTTCGTCTTCAACCAGGAGAATGTGTTCCGAGCCCCGACCCGGTCGGCTCGGTTCCAGCGGGATCTGGTCAAGCTCGTCTTCCGGCTCGACCCGCGGAAGGCAGATCTTGAAGGTGGTGCCGCGATCAGGCTCGCTGTCGACCCAGATGTACCCTCCGCTCTGCGCCACTATTCCGTACACCGTTGCCAGGCCGAGGCCGGTGTTCTGGGTGACCGGCTTGGTGGTGAAGAACGGCTCGAATAGCCTGGCCTTGACCTCCGGGCTCATGCCGTGTCCGGTGTCGCTCACCAGCAGCATCACGTATGGTCCGGGTGGGATATCGAGTCCCACCTGTCGGTAGGCGTAGCCCTCGGGCAAGTCAACGTCCAGCGTCTCGATGGTCAGGCGGCCACCTCCGCGCATGGCATCGCGAGCGTTGAGCGCCAGGTTCATGACCACCTGCTCCATCTGACCGTAGTCCGCCTCCACGCCGCCCAGTCCCACAGATAGTCGGGTCACCAGCCGGATGTCCTCGCCCAGGAGAGGGCGAAGCATCCGCTCCATTCCAGCCACCACTTCATTCAGGCTGAGCACGTGCCGAGCCACCAGCTGCTGCCGGCCGAAGCCGAGCAGCTGCCTGGTCAGGTGCATGGCACGCTCGGCGGCTTTGCGGATCTCGTCGGCGTCGGCCCAGCGGGGATCAGTGCGATCCAGGGTGGTCAGCAGGAAATCGCTGAAGCCCATGATGATCATCATCATGTTGTTGAAATCGTGGGCCACTCCCCCGGCCAGCCGGCCGACTGCCTCCATCTTTTGCGCCTGGCGGACCTGTTCCTCGGCCCGGCGGCGTTCGGTCAGATCCTGGACGTTGACGGCGTAATAGATGATGTGGCCATCCGCGTCTCTCACGGCGGTGGCGTCGATCAGCGCGGGAAACACCTGGGTGTTCCGCCGAACCCGTTCGGTCTCCCAGATCTGATGGCCCCGCTCATCGAAGAGGGGATTCATTCGCGGAAACTCGTGCGGGGAGGCGGAGAGATCCGCCATCGGCTTGCCCCGAAGCTCCTCCACACTCCAGCCGTGCATGGCGGCAAACGCCGGATTGACGCTTTCGATGACGCCGTCGGCGCTGACGATCGCGACGCCCCAGCCGGCATGCTCGAAGATCCGGGCCCAGCGCTGCAGCTCCCTTCCCACCTCGACTCGTTGGCTGATATCCCGGCCCACTCCGACGATCCCGGTGATTTCGCCGTAGGGGCCGTGCAGCGGTGAGAGGGTGGTTTGCATGTGCCGGACGCCATGCGGCGCGCGGAGTGTCCATTCGTAGGTGACCGTCTCTCCGGCCAGTGCCCGCAGGTTGGCGGCCTCGTGCAGCTCGACGTCGTCCTCACCCACGATCTCCCGGGTGGTCCGGCCCACCAGGTGTGCCGGGTCGAAGCCCTCCCGCTCCAGGAACCGCCCGAACACGTCGACGCAGCGCTGCTCGCGGTCCAGCCGGAACACCACATCGTCGATCGACTCGACCAGCTGCCGGAATCGCTCTTCACTGGCCCGCAAGGCGTGCTCGGCGTGGATGCCGTCCGGGAGCTCCCGGGCATAGCAAACCAAACCGTTATTGGTTGGGACGATTCGAAGGGAGAACCATCGATTGAAGGCGGGGAGAAACTCCTCCAGCTCGACGGCGGTTCCCTGGGCGTGGGAGCGAAAGGCTTCGGCCTGGATCCGGCTGCCGGCCAGCTCCGGAAGCGCGTGCCAGATGTTCTGCCCGATCAGCCGAGCCCGCGGGACTCCCATCCGCGACAGGATTGCATCGGCGCCAGCGTTGACGTGGCTGACCCGCCATTCATGATCGCATCCGAGGAACGCCTCGTCCATGCCGTCGAGAATCTGGGCCGTGTGCCCGGCTTGAGGATTCTCCCGCAGCAACACCGTGAGACCGTCATCCGAGGGATAGGCTCGCACCTCCACCGACCCGCGGGTGCCGATATCGGGAACCTCGTGCACCACCGCGGTCTGATCGGCGTAGGCGCGATGCAGTGCCCGGCCGAGCAGTGAGTCGGCCAATGCGGGTCGGTCCCAGATGACGGTGCCAAGTAAATCGGTGGAGGGAGTACCGGAGAGACGGGAGAGCACCCGCTCGGCTTGCCGGTTCAGATAGGCGAAGCGCCAGTCAGGGTCGAGGGCGAAAATACCTTCGCCTATGCGCTCGAGCAGATCCAGCGGTTGGGAAGTGTTTAGCAACCGATTGAACCCTGCATGTGAGAGGGCGCTCCCAAACTAGAGCATGCCGCCCCCGAAGCCAAGCTCACATCGGCGATTCGCCGGTGCTGATGGCTTCCTCGGGGGCCGGCGGGATGTCTGCCTGAGCCCGGGTGGTGATCGCCCCTCCGTATAGCGCGCGATAGATCTCCTCGTTCCGCTGAATGACCCGCACGTAGTCCCGGGTCTCGACGAAGGAGATCTGCTCGGCAAAGACTTCGGGGTCGTTCACCCCGATCCGCTTGGACCAGCGATCCACCCGAGGGACGCCCGCGTTATACGCCGCGAGGATGTGGGCGGGCTGATCATACTGGGCGAACAGCTCGCGCAGGTGGAAGGTGCCTAACTGAAGGCTGACATCGGGCTGGTAGAGCAGCACCGGGTCCCAGACCGGATAGTTGAGCTCCTTGGCCAGGCGTTCACCCAGCTCCGGCATGACCTGCGCCAGACCGCGGGCCCCGGCCGATGACGTGGCAGCCGGATTGAAGCTCGACTCCTGGCGAATCAGGGCGGCCACGAAGTTGGGATCCAGCCCCTTCTCCGCTGCCTCGGCCAGCAGCGCGTCGGCGTGGACCACCGGATAGATCAGGCGGTAGGTCCGCGCGTCGGCCGACGCGCCCAGCGCCAACGCCTTGCGCGCGAGTTGAATGGCCGGCGCGGCCATGCCTTGCGCGCGAAGCGCGTTCGCCAGCACCAGCAGTCGTTCCGGCGAGGTGTCGGGTGCACGGACCAGACGGTCCAGCTCCCAGCGAGACTCCTGCAGCAGGCCCATGCGGGAGAGCAATGCCGCTCGGGAGACCCCCCGATCGATCACCGGATCCGAGGCAAATGAATCTGGAGCAGCGGGCGGCGACCAGGGATCATTCCCCAGCCGGTTGGAGCTGAGCGTGGCGTAATAGGAAAGCGGGTCGCGGGTAACCACAGCCTGCCAGCGTGCCCGGGCCGCAATACTGTCTCCTCCTGCGGCCCAGGATCGTCCGGCCCAATACGCCGCGGCCAAGGCCTCGTCGCTTCTGGGCCAGCGTTCGGTCAGGCTGTCGAACTCGCGGCCGGCCTCCTTCGAGTGGCCGCTCAGGAGCGCGATCATGGCGGAGCGGAAACGGGCCGTGGGCGCGAACCGGCTGGTCGGATACCGGCTGGCCACCAACCGGTAGAGGCGACGCGCCTTGCCATCCTCCCGATCGTCCGACGCCAGATCGGCGAGCAGAAAATACGCCGACGCAGCTGCGGTGGTGTCCTTGGCGTACGCGTGGGAGACCCGGGCCAAGGCGGCACGGCCCCGCTCGAGCTGTCCGTCACGTACCAAGGCACGGGCACCCTGGTAGGCAGCGAGCGCCGCCAGGTTCCGAGGCGAGTGGACCTGTTTGAACTGGGCGGCGGCCTCACGATTCCGCTTCAACCGGGTGAGCGCGTTGGCGTAGTCGAAGCGGTCCTGCCCGTTGCCCAGATTGCGACTTCCGGCCCGGGCGAACCCAGCCACCGCACGGGCGGAGAGCCCGGCATCGGAAGCCGCACGGGCGGCAGTCAGCTCTTCCTGTGCCGACAGCGGGGCAAAGGCGCTGTCAATCAGGGCAAGTGTCCGCCGTGCCGCGGCGGGTGCAATCCTGCCGGAGAGCAGAGCAAAGGCCTCTTGCCGTATGGCGGTGTGCGAGGCGCTGTCGGAGCTCAAGGCGAGGCGGAGCCGCAGGCCGGTCAGCGACTCTCCCAGCACCACGTATCGCCGGGCCGCCTCCCCCCGGTCACCGATGCGCTCGTAGGCGGCGGCTTCGGCCCAAGGCACCCGAGCCCGCGGCAGCGTATCCTGAATCGCGGCGTAGAGCCGGGCCCGCGCCGTACTGTCTGAAGTCACGCTGGCCGCACGCAGCCGGAGCCAGTCGGCTATCTCCGGCAGGCGCAGCGCGGCGCGCAGGTACACGGCCGCCGCGCTGTCTCGGGCCTCGGTTCGGTCGAGTGCGGTGGCCAACAGCATGAGACGCTCGCTCGATGTGGGAGCGCGTTTCAAGGCTGCGGCGGCATGTTCCAATGCGGTGCTGTCCTCATTGCGCTCCAGGGCAGCCCGGGCCAGCAGTACCCGGGCGCGACCCTCATACAGCGAATCGATCCAGGACTCTCGCTGCAGCAGCTGCAGCACCTCGGTCCAGCCACCCCACTCGCTCGCGGCCGTAGCGGCCAGGAATACCGCAGCCGGGCTCCGACTGGAGGAATCGCGCAGGATAGGATCCAGGAGGCGGGTAGCCTGCCAGGGCCTTCCCCGGGCGAGAGCTTCCCCGGCTCGCGCCAGGGTCGAGTCGACGGCAGTAGCAACCTCGCCCGTGTCCGCCCGGAAGGTTGTGGCGGTCGGCGGTTGCGGTGTGCCAATGGCAGCCAACCAGAGCCACATATGAATGAAATGCGTCACGGCATGCCCGTTGATGAAAGACGTAGTCGCTGCAGCCCCGCAAATGCCGCGCCGCCGTAGACTTAGCCCCAAGGCCCCCAATTCGGGGTCACGGCCTCGGATTCTGCCGGGGAGCCGCTACTTTTGCACCTATGGATGAAATCGAGGACAAGACCAGAGTCGACAAATGGCTGTGGGCGGCACGGTTCTATAAAACCCGGTCACTTGCGGCCGAAGCTGTGGCGGGAGGGAAGGTCCAGGTCAACGGAGAGCGGGTAAAACGGGCCAAGCCGCTACAGGTGGGCGACGAGATTCGAATCCGGCAGGGGCCGTACGAGCACCACGTGGTAGTCCGGGAGCTGTCAAGCCAGCGCGGCCCGGCGGCTCGAGCTCTGCAGCTCTATGAGGAAACTCCGCAGAGCCGTGCCGCACGCGAGGCCATGGCGCTGCAACTCAAGAGTCTTCACTCGGCTTTCGTGCCGGATCGGGGCCGACCGACGAAAAAGGACCGCAGGGAAATCAACCGACTGAAGGGCCGTGAACGGTAAACGGTGAACGGGGCGGACCGAGAAGGGCCCGTTTTCAGTTCACTGTTTACTGTTCACGCTTTACATATTCTCTACCATCGCCCGGCCGAACTCGCTGGTCTTGAGCAGAGTGGCGCCGGACATCAACCGCTCGAAATCGTAGGTTACCCGCTTCTGGCCAATCGTCTTCTCCAGCGACCGAATGATGAGGTCGGCCGCCTCGTGCCAGCCGAGATAACGAAACATCATTTCACCCGAGAGAATTACCGAGCCGGGATTCACCTTGTCCTGGTTGGCATACTTGGGCGCGGTGCCGTGGGTGGCCTCGAACACGGCGTGACCGGTGATGTAGTTGATGTTCGCGCCCGGAGCGATGCCGATTCCACCCACCTGTGCGGCCAGGGCATCGGAGATATAGTCGCCATTGAGGTTCATGGTGGCGATGACGCCGTACTCCTTGGGCCGGGTCAGGATTTGCTGCAGAAAGGCGTCGGCAATGACGTCCTTGATAACCAACCCCCCCGGCAGTCGGCACCAGGGTCCGCCGTCCAGCTCAGTGGCGCCATACTCCTCGCGGGCCAGGGCATAGCCCCAATCACGAAATCCCCCTTCGGTGAACTTCATGATATTGCCCTTATGCACCAGGGTGACGCTCTCGTACTTCTGGGCCAGGGCATACTCGATGGCAGAGCGGATCAGTCGCTTCGAACCCTCCTCGGAGATCGGCTTGACTCCGATGGCGCTGCTGTCGGGGAAGCGGATGGACTGGACGCCCATCTCCTCCCGCAGAAACCTGATCACCTGTCTGGCTTCTTCGCTCCTGGCCTTGTACTCGATTCCGGCGTAGATGTCCTCGGTGTTCTCCCGGAAAATCACCATATTGACGTCCTGGGGAGCCTTGACCGGCGAGGGAACTCCGGGGAAGTACCGGACCGGGCGAACGCAGGCATAGAGGTCCAGCTTCTGGCGAAGCGCCACGTTCAACGAGCGGAAGCCGCCTCCAACCGGCGTGGTGAGGGGCCCCTTGATGGCAACCAGGTAGCGGGAGATGGCGGCCAGGGTCTCTTCGGGAAGCCAGCTGCTGGTTTGATTCTTGGCCTTTTCGCCGGCCAGCACCTCCACCCAGGCGATCCGACGTTTTCCGCCGTAGGCCTTGGCCACGGCCCCGTCGAATACAAGCTGGGAGGCGCGCCAGATGTCCGGTCCGGTGCCGTCGCCCTCGATGAAGGGAAGGATCGGCCGGGCCGGCACCTCGAGGCGACCGTTGCGGAGAGTGATGGCCTCTCCTTCGACGGAGGAGGGAGCTGGCGGCTGGGTAGCGGTACGAGTGGCTGACATTGTGCGGATCCTTGTCGCCGGAACGATCGACATTTGTTTTGGGGTTGCCGCAATCTGACTGGGTCATCGATGAACAGCAATACGACGCTTCGTCCGGTTGGCGCCGCCGTCGCGGCCATCCATTCGGCCTACGATGAGTATGCCCGCGGGTTCGAAGAGATTACCAGCCGGGCTCGCCGAAGATTCGAGCAGCGCGACTGGGCCGGCTCTCAGGCCGACGCAACCGCCAGGCTCGAGCTCTACAAGGCCCACGTCGATGCTGCCGTCGCCGATGTTCGCGACATTCTCGATGATGCGGTAATGGAGCGAACGGTATGGGGCGCGATGAAGCTCGAGCACGCCTCTCGGGTTGGTCGCAGACCCGACGCGGAGCTGGCCGAGACCTTCTTCAACTCGGTTACCCGGCGGGTGTTCAGCACGGTGGGAGTGGACTCCGCCATCGAGTATTTGGAGGCTGCTACGCCGGCGCCCAAGCCGGATAGGGAACCCGAGATCTACGACACTCACTCGCTGTCCCGAGTAGGTGCCGGCCTGATCCACCGGATCCTGAGCAACATCCCCTGGACGGTTCGCTACGCCCAGCTGGACCGGGATGCGGCACTGGTGGCGGAGCTGATCGAGGCGCGGGTCCGGCAGGAATCCTCCAGCCCGCAGCCGCCCGAGCTCGACCTGCTTCGCTCGATCTTCTATCGAAACAAAGGGGCTTACCTGGTCGGCCGGATTCGCGCCGGCTCAGCCACCATTCCACTGGTGCTCCCGCTGCTGCACGCCGAGCGAGGGATCGTGGTGGATGCCGTGTTGATGACCTCGGACGAGGCCAGCGTCGTCTTCGGGTTCAGCTGGAGCTATTTCCGGGTTGACGCGCCCCGGCCCCGGGCGCTGGTGGATTTCCTGAGCACGATCATGCCGCTCAAGCAGATTCACGAGCTGTACACGGCCATCGGGCACAACAAGCATGGGAAGACGGAGCTCTATCGCGGCCTGATGCTGCACCTGGAGGAGTCGGACGCCCGCTTTTCCTTTGTCGAGGGCGACGAAGGGATGGTCATGGCGGTGTTCACGCTGCCTTCCTGGAACGTGGTGTTCAAGATCATCAAGGACAGCTTTGGCGCTCCCAAGAACACCACCCGGCGGGCGGTCATGGCCAAGTATCATTTCGTGTTCGTGCGAGACCGGGTGGGAAGGCTGGCGGACGCCCAGGAGTTCGAGCACCTCGAGTTTCCCCGCCACTGCTTTCCCGAGGAGCTGCTGAACTATCTCCTGGAGGTAGCCGGCTCAACCGTGCGGGTGGAGGACGACCGCGTGGTGGTACGCCACCTCTACACCGAGCGGAGGGTCATTCCTCTGAATTTGTTCTTACGCCAGGCGGATGAGGCCGCCGCACGCGAGGCGGTGATCGATTACGGCAACGCCATCAAGGATCTCGCCGCGGCGGACATCTTCACCGGAGATATGCTGGCGAAAAACTTCGGCGTCTCCCGGCATGGCCGGGTCATCTGCTACGACTACGACGAGCTCTGCCTGCTGTCCGAGTGCCGCTTCCGACGCCTGCCCCAGGCCACCTCGATGGAAGATGAGTTCTCGGCCGAGCCCTGGTTTCACGTCAACGAGCAGGATGTCTTCCCCGAGGAGTTCGGTACGTTCCTGCTCCCGCCGGAACAGCTACGGGACACCTTTCTGGCCGCCCATGCCGATCTCCTTGGCATCGAGTTTTGGCTGGAGGTGCAACGGAAGCTTTCGCGGGGAGAAGTCGTGGACGTCTTCCCCTACCGGCGGGAGGCCAGGCTGCAGCGGAGACGCTAGAGCTGGTCGGTGTCTCCAGCAGGGCGACAGGTGCACCAGGCAGGGCCTGATGCTCACAGCGAGTTCAGCGCTCGAAGTTGGTGAGCCTGGCGGCCGCTTCGAGGATTCGCCGGGTGTAGTCTCCGGCCGACTCGCGAGCCTTGCGCTCGGGAAGTACGAAGTCGGGATTGTCCGGCTCCGCTGAATCGGGCGAGTTGGTCAGGGTGTCGCCACCCCGGGACTCGACCAGCGACTCGAACCGGTCGACCGCCGACCAGAGATCGGCCAGCTCATCGTCGTTCTCATCCCCATTCAACAGAACGCCTCGGCGCGCCAGGATGTCGGCGGTATGCTCCCGGGCGCGGGCCTGCTCCTCGCCCCGATGCGGGTTCAGGGCTTCGTCGATCTCACCCGATTCGGGTGTCTTTCGATCCATCAGACCCCCCTAGGAATGCGTGCTGCGTGTCTGCCGGTTGGAAGCCCGGAGGTAACGCTCGGCCAGTTGCTCCAGGCGTTCGTTTCCGTCCTCCCGAGCCTCCTCCAAAATGCGTTCGATCCAGGGCACAAGCTTCGGCTCTCCCCAATAGTAGCCGGTAGCGGACTCAGCGCTCGCGGTGTCGCCCGCATCCGCGCCGCGGAGCAGAGCTCTGGCTGCGGCTAGATCGTAGGAGGGGTCTTCCGGCGATGGCAGCGGATACCGGGGCGCTTCTCCGGTACCGGCGTCCTCGTTGACGAACGCTCTGGACATGTCGGAGTATAGCCTTTTTTGCCGCTGCCGACAGCCGGAAAAAGAACAGCCCCGGACGGTAAACCGTCCGAGGCTATTCGGTGTTGTAGTGGGTCAGATCCGGCGGAAAGGCGCCCCCAAAGTGACCTTCATGCGAGACCCGGCGGGAACGACCACGTCCCGATCCTGGGTCTGGACCGCCCGTTGAGTTCCTACGGCCGCGCCAGCGACGCCGCCAATGACCGCGCCCTTGGTGCTGCCACCGCTCACCGCGGTGCCCAGGAGGGCGCCGGCACCGGCTCCAACGCCGACCTTGGCCAGGTCACCCGCGTTGGTCTTCCGGTCCTTGAGGGTCCGGTCGAGTGCCGCGGCAGACCCCTTGAGCGGATAGGTCTTACCCGCAATGGACACCAGAGTCGGGGTCAGGACCAGCTTGCCGGTCTTGTCCGACTTGTTCTCGGACTCGTGGATCGCGGCGATCGTGAGATACACCTTGGAGCCCTTCGGAATGACCACCCGGCCGCTCTTGTCCTTTACGTCAGAGGAGACGGTGCCGGTCAGCTTCTGTCCCGCCTTGTGCGTCCGGGAGCTGATGCCCCCGTCGAACTTGGCCGAGATCGCCGTCCCTGAAGACAGCGTCATGTTGGTGGCCTTTGCGGCCGGTTTTGCCGCCGGCTTCGACGCAGTCTTGGTCGATGACTTCGTCGCCGGCTTGGAGCCGTGATCATTCAGCGGGGCGCTGGCATCTACCCCGGGACGTTGCAGATCGCGGTCGGAGTCGTCGATGAGGGAAGACTTTCCCTTGTCGCCGCCGCACCCCGCCAGGAGGGCTAAAGTGAGAAGTACCAGTCTGTTACCTGACATGTGACGCCTCCAGAACTATTGGACTGGATTGCCAATCGGGATGCAGATGCGGGTGGAAAGGCAAGAGCAGGGCCAGGGCAAGGGCAGGCGGCAGCAGGGCGCGGGGAGCGGGGAGCGGGTGTTGCCAAAAGGAAGCGGGGCCGCTCCGAAGACCGGCCCCGCTGCCCACAGCCCGGCGGCCCTGCCTACTGCACCGCGTTCATCATGTCGAAGATCGGCAGGTACATCGCGACCACCATGCCGCCGACGATAACGCCGAGGACGACGATCATCAGGGGCTCCATGAGCGAGAGCAGGGCGGAGACCGCGACGTCGACCTCTTCGTCGTAGAAGTCGGCGATCTTGGTGAGCATCTCGTCCAGGCCGCCGGTCTGCTCGCCGACGGCGATCATCGAGATCACCATGGGCGGGAATACCTTGGACTTCTCCAGCGGGGCGGCGATGGTCTCACCGCCGGCGATCGACTGGCGGGATTCCATGACCGCGTTGTGAATCACCATGTTGCCCGCGGTTTTGGCGGTGATCTCCAGTCCATCCAGAATCGACACGCCAGAGGAGATCAGCGTACCGAGCGTCCGGGTGAAGCGCGACACGGCCGACTTCCGGAGGATGTCGCCCAGCACCGGCGCCTTGAGCATCAGGCCATCGATCTGGAGCTTGCCGCCCGAAGTGGCGTAGTAGCGATTGAAGGCGAAGAACAGGCCGGCGATGGCGGCGATGATGGCCCACCAGTAGCCAATCAGCAGCTGGGACATGCCGATCACGATCCGAGTCGGCAGCGGTAGCTCCAGATTGACCGAGGCGAACATGCTCTGGAAGGTGGGGATCACGAAGATGAGCAGCACCGCGATCGCGATCACGGCGACGCTCATGATGACCGCCGGGTACACCATGGCGCCCTTCACCTTGCGGATGAGGGCGTCGCTCTTTTCCAGGAACGTGGCCAACCGGATCAAGATGGTATCGAGAATACCGCCGGCCTCACCGGCGGCCACCATGTTGACATAGAGGTCGCTGAAGGCCCGGGGGTGCTTACGGAAGGCGTCGGCCAGAGTGTTGCCGGCCTCGACGTCGTGCACCACTGCCCTGGTTACTTCCTGCAGCGTCTTGTTCTCGGTTTGCGATGCCAGGATGCTGAGGGATTGAACCAGCGGAAGTCCCGCGTTGATCATCGTGGCGAACTGACGGGTGAAGATGACGATGTCGCGGGTCTTGACCTTCCCTTTCCGGAAGCCGCCGAGCGTGATCTTGGTGGGCGCCTCCCGCACGCTCACCAGGATCAGACGGTTCTTCCGAAGGTAGGCGCTGACCTCCTCCTTCGACTTGACATCCACCTGGCCCTTTTGGATCTGGCCATTCGCGGCATTGCGCGCGGTGTATTCGAACAGTGGCATCGGTCCTCTCCGATTCAGGGGCGCAGGTGGTACGCCCTTTGGTTACCGCCGGATACCAGCGGATTTCTGCTGTGCGTGCTGCTGCGGGCGGTCCGACCCGCCCATCCCCTCGTCTTCCAGGGGCGTCACTCCAATCATCCGGAGGAATTCCTTGGGGTCGCTGGAGACCCGCTCGCACTCTTCCTGAGATACTTCCCGGCTGGTGTAGAGCTGGTACAGCGCGTCATTCATGGTTTGCATGCCGAACTTCTTGCCGGACTGCATGGCGGAGTAGATCTGGTGGATCTTGTCGTCGCGAATGAGGGCCCGGATGGCGGGCGTGGCGACCATGATCTCGGACGCCATGCAGCGCCCACGGCCCTTCGCCTTGGGCAGCAAGGTCTGGGTGATGACGCCCTCCAGCACGAAGGCGAGCTGGGCTCGGACCTGGGACTGCTGATTCGATGGAAACACGTCGATGATCCGGTTGATCGACTCGGCGGCGGAGTTCGTATGCAGCGTGGCGAGCACCAGGTGACCGGTTTCGGCGATCGTCAGCGCGGCCGCAACTGTCTCGAGGTCCCGCATTTCTCCCACCAGGATGACGTCCGGATCCTCTCGCAACGCATACTTGAGCGCGTTGGCGAAAGTCTTGGTGTCGGTGCCGATCTCGCGCTGGTTGACGATGCACGATTGGTGGCGATGGATGAACTCGATAGGATCTTCGACGGTAATGATGTGGCCCTTCCGCTCCTTGTTGATCTTGTCGATGATGGCGGCCAAGGTGGTGGATTTTCCGGAGCCGGTAGGACCGGTCACCAGAATCAATCCACGGGGCCGTTCGGCCAGCTTGGCAATGACGGGCGGAAGACCTAACTCCTGAAACGTTCGCACATTGAAGGGAATCATGCGGATTACCATGGCCACACATCCGCGCTGCTTAAAGACGTTGCCACGGAACCGCGCGAGGTTCTGGATGCCGAAGGAAAAGTCCAGCTCGTCGTCGGTTTCGAAGCGCTTCTTTTGATTTTCGGTCAGAACCGAGTACGCCAGCTGGAGCGTGTCCTTGGGCGTCAGCACATCGGGCACGGAGCTGTCGACGATGTCGCCGTCTACCCGCAGCTTGGGCTTCTCGGCTGCAGTGATGTGCAGGTCGGAAGCATCCTTCTGGATCATTTCCTCGAGAAGTGCTCGCAGGTTCAGCGTCATTCGGCAGTCTCCTTGACCACTTCCTCCAGGGTAGTAATGCCACGCTCGATCTTCTTCATCCCATCCATGCGCAGCGTCAGCATGCCTTCGGAGACCGCCTGGTCTCGAATTTCGACGACCGAAGCGCCTCGAAGGATCATGCGTCTGAGCTCGGGAGACAGCGCCATCACTTCATAGAGGCCGGCCCGGCCCTTGTAGCCGGTGCCGCTGCAGGTGTCGCAGCCAGTGCCCTTCATGAACGTGAGCTTGCGCAAACTCTCAAGATTTGTGCCCAGGGCTGACAGCTCCGGATCGGTGTAGTTGTGCTCGGCCTTGCAGTCCTTGCAGATGCGCCGGATCAAACGCTGCGCTACGACGAGGTTTACTGCGCTGGCAACGTTGAACGCCTCGATACCCATGTCGATCATACGGGTGATGGTGCTGGGGGCGTCGTTGGTGTGCAGCGTGGAGAGCACGAGGTGGCCGGTGAGCGCGGCCTTGATGGCAATGCCGCCGGTCTCCAGGTCTCGGATCTCACCGATCATGATGATGTTGGGGTCTTGCCGGAGGAACGCTTTCAGCGCCGCGGCAAAGGTGAGCCCAATCTCGGTGCGCACCAGCACCTGGTTGATGCCCATCAGGTTGTACTCGACCGGGTCTTCCGCCGTCATGATGTTGACTTCCGGCGTGTTGATCCGGGACAAAGCCGAGTAGAGCGTGGTGGTTTTGCCTGATCCCGTCGGGCCGGTGACCAGCACCATGCCGTAGGGGTTCAGGATGGCCTTCATCAGGTCCTTCTCGGCCTTGGGCTCGAATCCGAACTTGGTGAGGTCGAGCGTTAGGTTGCCCTTGTCCAGAATTCGGAGCACGATCTTCTCGCCGAACAGCACCGGCAGGGTCGACACTCGGAAGTCGATCACCCGGCTGCCCATCTTCAGCTTCAGACGCCCGTCCTGCGGCACCCGGCGCTCGGCGATGTTGAGCTGCGACAGGATCTTCACGCGCGAAGTCAGGGCCGCCTTCATTTTCAGGGGCGGCCGCATGATCTCGAGCAGCGCGCCGTCGATTCGG
This sequence comes from Gemmatimonadales bacterium, assembly GCA_035543695.1. Classification (GTDB taxonomy): domain Bacteria; phylum Gemmatimonadota; class Gemmatimonadetes; order Gemmatimonadales; family GWC2-71-9; genus CAVVWJ01. The sequence goes on from DATKJJ010000256.1 coordinate 26,957, forward strand.
TAGCGCACCCGGATTTCGTGCTCGAACGGCTCGATGTGAATGTCGCTGGCTCCCCGACGGACGGCGTCGGTCAGGAGTCCGTTGATCAGCTTGACCACCGGCGCATCGTCGATCTGCGCCTGAGTTGCGGCCTCATCCTCCTCCTGCTCCACCACCTCCACATCCTCACCGGTTTCTTCCATGTCCTTGAGGATGCTCTGCAGCTGCTGGTCCGAGGCCTCGTAATGCCTCTCGATCAGATTGCGCAGGGTGTATTCACCCGCGATGACCGGGAACAGATCGAACCGGGTGATGAACTTGAGATCTTCCAGCAGACCCAGGTCGGTGGGGTCGGCCATGGCGACGGTAAGGGTGCGGCCTTCCCGCTTCAGCGGGAGGACCACGCTCTTGGTGGCCATGTCGGCGGGTACCAGCTTGATGATCTTGGGATCCACCTCGAACCGGGAGAGGTCGACAGCCGGCATGCGGTACTGCCGGGCCAGCACTTTGGTGATCTCCAGCTCCTGGACGAGCCCGAGCTTCACCAACACATAGCCGAGCCGGTGTTTGGTGTTTTTCTGCTCCGCGAGGGCCTGCGCGAGCTGCTCACGCGTGACCAGGCCTTCGCGAAGAAGGATTTCGCCGAGCCGATCACCACCGGCTGCTGCCGTCGCCATGGACTCGCCGTCTTAAGGAGGTATGGGTGGACTGGGGTAATAATCGGCTGGTGGCACCGCGAACCTTAGCCGTCCCCTTACCGGGCAACGAGTTGATCCCGGAGGCGTGAGATGGCCGCCGGTCCGAAGCCAGGGACCCGCTCCAGCTCGTCCACCGTGGAAAACCGGCCCTGCCGCTCGCGGTACTGCAGAATGGCTGCCGCCTTGGAAGGACCGACTCCGGGAAGCGCATCTAACTCGCTGATAGAAGCGGTGTTGAGGTCCAGAGGAGAAGCCTGCGACTGGGGAGGCGGAGCCGTGGTGACAGTGGCAGATGACGGCGAACCTGGGAGACCTGCCGCCCCGCTGAAGGCCACGTGAGGGCTCAGAATCTTGAGCAATCCGGGGCCGATTCCTGACACCCGGTCGAGGCCTGCCAGGGAGTTGAAGGGACCGTGCGCCTGCCGATCGGCAACGATCACCTTGGCCAGGCGGATGCCCACCTTGGGCAGCCGGGTGAGCTCGGTGGGGGATGCCAGGTCTACGTTGATCCGCTCGGTGGGGCCAAGCGGCCTGCCCTGCCGCAGGGCACTGTCACGCTGGGCACCCGGGGAGGCCGGAGGCAGCGCGCCCAGGAGTTGAACCTGACCGGGAGGCTGGCCGGGGCGAGTGAGGAAATGCCTGACACCCTGGCCGAGCACCGCCAGAGCCAGGAGCAGCAGCATGGCGCGAGCTTCGGATGTGGGCATGGTGGTACGGTAAAGCGGTGAGGTGGTTCTCTACGGACCGGCTTGGCGCGGGGCGGCGCTTACAAAGGCGGGAAGGGCAGGATCCTAGTCTCTTCCCTCCCGGCGGATCAGCTCCACCGCCACATCGCCCACCACCTGCAGGCTCGAGGCGCTGACCTTGTCAATCGTATCGTACTGGGTGTGCCAGGCGGGATAATCAAAGTCCACCACGTCGATGGCTCGAATGCCGGCCTTCTGCAGCTCCAGGTGGTCGTCGATGAGGGTGTGCCGGGGTGAGGCGATGAAGTACCCGGCGTAGCCCAGGTCCTTGGCCGTGTCCCACACCAATTCCACCACCTCCGGGGCGCCGACCAGAGAGTTCCCCTCCTGATAGATCTGCAGATCCTTATCGGCGATCAGATCGAACAGCACAGCGTACAGCGGTTTGGGTCCGGGGGCCTGGTGAGCGCCATAATAGCGGGAGCCGATCAGCACGTCGTTCGGAGACTTGGTGAAGTCGCCGTAGTCCTCACCGTCGACGAAGAGCAGATCGACCCCAACTGTCGAAGGGGTCCGCTTCAACACATCGGCCAGACCCAGGAGCAGTGCCACTCCGGACCCACCATCGTTTGCTCCCATTACCGCATGACTGGAGTCACGTGAGGTGGGGCTATCGGATACCGGACGGCTGTCCCAGTGCGCCAGGAACAGCAGCCGCTTCTCCGCGCCGGGACTGAAGCGGGCCAGGAAATTTCGCAGCCGCAGTGTGTCGCCCTTGCCGGTAACATGGTTCCAGCTCTGCACCAGCAGCGTGTCCGCGCGCGCATGCAGCAGGCTGTCCAGCCAGTTCCCCATCTTCTCGTGGGCCGGTGAACCCGGCACTCGGGAGCCGAAGGCCACCTGGCTCTGGATGTAGGCGAACGCCGTCGAGCCGGAGAACTCCTGGGGAGGGCGGGCCTTCTCCCGGCAGGAGAGGGCGGAGAGGACGGAGAGGGCGGAGATGACGGAGACGATGGAACCGCGCATTGGGTTTCTGGCCAAAGGGTCAGGTCTAAGTCGCGAACCGAAGCCGTGGAACGTAATCCCTCTCCGTCCTCTCCGTCCTCTCCGCC
>DATKJJ010000257.1:0-4205 GCA_035543695.1 Gemmatimonadales bacterium
CCTTGACCGCCACATCCTCACCCCGCTCACACTCGGCAATGATCGCAGCTTCGTCCCGCCCTGTAGCAAGCGATTTGATGTCCATCCATCCCCGATGCAGTGCGGCTGCCACGTGCCCCGACTCAGCGGGATCCTGGTGGAGACGCGTGACTTCGGACTCGAGCTCGGCGGCAAACTCTCGGCGCTGCTGCGAATAGCTCGCCAGCAAGTGCTGAAGGTTGACGTCGTCGACCGACTCGGCCGCAACCTTGAATCCGTTCTCGCCATCCTTGCAGGTCTGGATGAGCTGATTCAGCGTGGACGCCACATCGTCCACGCTGTCAGCCTCAGAGTCTCTACCGGCCTCCGTGCTCACCGGGAGGCTTCCTCTTCCGCGTCCTCCGCCTCTTCGGCTTCAATGTTGATGACGCTCTCGGCCAACTCGGTCAGCTTCTCGTCGGTGACCTCCTCTTCCTCGAGGTTCTGACCCAGCAGGTCGTGCACCTGATCGTAGCCCAGCATCTCGGCGTAGGTGCAGAGGCAGCCGTAGCTGGCGATCTCGTAGTGCTCGACCTTCTGTGCCGCGGAAATGAGGGCTGCATCCATCACTGATGGCTCAGCATCTTCCTCCATGATCTTCTTGCCCTCTTCCAGCAGCCCGGCCATTCCTTCGCACTTCTTTCCCTTCGCCGGGACGCCCAGAAGCTTGAATACCTGATCCAGCCGCTCGACCTGTCCCTCGGTCTGCTCCAGATGTTCTTCAAAGGCGCCCTGCAATTCCGGGTGGGATGCGGCCTTGATCATCTTCGGCAGCGCTTTGAGGATCTGGTTTTCCGCGTTGTAAATGTCCTGCAGTTCGTGAACGAGAAGGTCGTCCAGCGATTTGAGCTTTGCCATGGTGATCTCCTTGCGTATGCCGGGGCGGTATGGCAACGATTGTCGAGAGTACTGGCCGGAGTTTGCGAGTCTAGCGCAGCAGAGACCAACGTAAGAATCGCGTCAAAGATGGAACCGTGTTCTGCGTCACCATCTAGCTCGGCTGCCCAGGCCCAGGTAGCATGATGGATGCAAACCACCCTGGCCGCGCTGGCGGTCATTGCGGTCGGGTACCTTCTGGCATATCTGGTTTTCAACCGCCTCCGCGATCGCTTCGGGTACGTTGGCGGGGCCGAATACGTCATCATCGGTTTTCTGCTGGGTCCCCGAGTCACCGGACTGCTCGGGGCCGCGCAGGTTCAGGATCTGACACCCATCGTAAGCCTCGGGCTGGGCTGGCTGGGAATGCTGCTGGGCACCTACTTTCGGGTCCCCAGCATGGCCCTGATACCGGCAGAGCATCTGCGTGCTGCATTCACCGAGGCTTTCAGTACTTTCGGCTTTGCCCTCTTGGTCCTGCTCCTGCTCTTCCACGTCGTCGGGTACGCGGCAGCCGAGGCGTCGGTCCAGGCTGTGAGCCTGGCCGCGGTAGCGACCTTGAGCTCCCCCGCTGCGGTGGACGTTCTCACCCGAAGAACCGGCGGCTCGCCCCTCCTGCCAATCCTTCAACTGACTGCACGGATCGATGCCTTAGTGGCGGTAGCCGGTTTCGGGCTGATCCTGGCGGTCCACCATCAAGGGCAGGTCGCGCCGTCGGTTCGCCCCCCTACGGCAACCGAGTGGGCCGTCATCAACCTGGCGCTAGGCCTCGCCTGCGGCATCCTTTTTCATCTCTTCCTGGGACCGCCAAACCGGCGGGATGAGGCCGAGGGGAGTAGCCGATTGTTTGTTGCACTGGCAGGCGCCATTGTCATTGCCAGTGGCGCCAGCTATTACCTCAATCTTTCCCCGATCTTCACCAACCTGATTCTCGGCTTCATTCTGGCGAACACCGGGGGCGCTCACGGTGACGTCGCCGGGCTGCTGCGCGCCACCGAGCGGCCGGTTTATCTGGCGCTGCTGATCTTTGCCGGGGCGGCCTGGAGCCCAGGATCCCGAGAGCTGCTGTTCATTGCTCCCCTCTTTGTGCTGGTGAGACTGGCTGCGCGTGTCGCCGGCGGGTGGGTCGCAGGAAGTCGCCTGGGCGCATTCCGCAATCCTCGGCTTGGCCGGGCGCTACTCGCCCAGGGCGGACTGGCCGTGGCGCTGGCCATTAACTATGCCCAGGTCCATCCTGAGCTCAATTCTGACGTGGTGCTCACCGCGGCGCTGGTATCGGTGCTGCTCTTCGAAATCGTTGCCGGAAGGGAAGCCTGGGCGGTGGCAGGGCAGACAGCGCCGGAGTCAGCGGCAAAGTGATTCGCCGCCTGATGGTTCTGCTCCTGCTGGTGGGTGGTGCGGTGCTGCTGGAGCCCTTGCGGGTGCCCACGGAGGGGGTGATCGCACCCCGGTCACTTTTCCTGTTCGGGATCCTGCTGCTCACCGCAGATACCTTCGGTGCTCTCGCGCATGACCTCAAGCTGCCCCGCCTGGTTGGATACTTGATCGCCGGGCTGGTGCTGGGGCCTTCGGTTACCCATATCGTGCCGGCTGGGGTGCTGGAAGATCTCGCAATGATGAAGCGGCTGGCCGTCGGCCTGATCGGTCTCCTTGCCGGGGCCGAGCTTCGAATCACGGACCTCCGGGCGCGCCACCGGATCATCGCCATGGTACTAGCCCTCCAGACGCTCACCGTGCTGGGGATACTTCTCGGGACCACCATTCTTGCCAGGTCCTGGATGCCGTTCCTTTCGGGCCTCAGTCAGGGCCCGTTGTTTTTTGTGGCTCTGCTCTTTGCCACTCTCCTGACGGTCAACTCTCCGATGGTTACCCTGGCCATGTTGACCGAGACCCGTGCTTCGGGACCCTTGGCCAAGACCACCCTGGGTGTCGTGCTGGTGGCGGACGTGTTGATCATTTTGCTGTTCACCGGAGCATTCAGCCTTGCCCGGGGGAGCCTGACTGGCACAGTGTCCGGCGCGGCAGAGGCCCTGACCCGGCTCCTGCTCGAGATGATGGGGTCGATTGGTGCTGGCGTGTTTGTGGGAGCCGTGGTGAGTCTCTACCTCGGACTGGTAAAACGCGAGCTGGTGCTGTTCGCGGTGCTCGTAGTGTTTGCCACGGCTGCCGCCGCCCAAGCCCTTCATTTCGAGCTGCTCCTCAGTCTCCTGGTGGCAGGATTCCTGGTCGAGAATGTGGCGCCGGTTCGAGCTGAGCCTCTGGTCCAGGCCCTTCATCAGACGGCGGTACCGGTGTTTGTCATTTTTTTCGCCATGGCGGGAGCGGAACTGCACCTCCAGGAATTCGCGGCGGTCTGGCCGCTGGTTCTCTTGATCGCGCTGGTGCGGATCGGGGCCATTTGGGGGTCGGCCACCTTGGCCGGTCGGCTGGCCCGGGCGGAAGCGGCGGTCGTGCGCTACGGCTGGACCGGGTTGGTGTCGCAGGCGGGGGTGGCGCTCGGCCTGGCGACCATCGTGGCAGACCGGCTGTCCGGGGTGGGACTTGCCATGCAGGCGGTGACCGTCGGGGTGATCGCCTTCAACGAGTCGGTGGGCCCGATTCTCTTTCGTCGCGGTCTGGAGCGGGCAGGGGAGGTTACCCGCGGCTGAGTCTTGCGTGCACTCGAGAGGAGAATTAGTGTTGCCGTCCCTCAGCGGCCCGACCTGGAATACCGGGAACCGATACGGAATGAAGCGTGTTTGATACGACACCCAAGCTCAGGTGACTGAGGTGGGAACCGGTTGAGTGGTGCCGCTGGTGAGTAGGGCCCGAAGCTGGGGGTGATGATCGTGGCAGGAGAACGCTCCCGCCGTTGACATCCCCGACACACTTCGGCAGATTATCGGGCTTCCGCAAGGTACCGGGCCAAAAATTCTGGCCGGCAGCGCAGGCGAAATCATTCGTTCTTCGATGCTTATCCTTGACTCAGCCTCTGCGGATAGTTATTGTTACGGGCTACCGGCAAAAGTGCTACGCCGGTTGGTTCAACGCTCTTTGACAAGTGATGTAAGCGAGAAGTGATGGAGTGCGGACCCATCGATCTGGGCGGACACAGAGGCCGTTCAGAGAGGGTTTAACTCTGATTTTGTGATTCGGACGATGAACCATGTCGTTCGTGAAGAGCTGTTCGAACTCATTGGAGAGTTTGATCCTGGCTCAGGACGAACGCTGGCGGCGTGCCTAACACATGCAAGTCGAACGGGACCGGGGGCAACTTCGGTTCAGTGGCGGACGGGTGCGTAACACGTGAGGAACATGACCTTCGGCGGGGG
>DATKJJ010000258.1:0-3175 GCA_035543695.1 Gemmatimonadales bacterium
TTGCTGGAATATCTCGGTGTATATCCGGGACGCTCGGCTGCAGGCCTTGCCGCTGGTGGGCGGTGGCGAGCACGATTGGGCGTGGTTGTTGGGCAACTGGGGACTGCTGGAGCGCGACCAGCTCATTGGAGGCGTGGTCTATCTGGTCGGCGTACTGCTCTACCTGATCGCTCTGGCGGCAGGCTGGATCCTGGCAAAGAGGCCTATTCGGGCAAGGACTCGCTCGTAGGCCGGCCAGTCGAGACGGGAGGTGTAGTGGAGCTCGAAGAAGCCATAGCTTCGAGCTGCTGTCTGGGTCACGCGTGGCTTGTAGAAGATGTGTCTGCTAGGTTGGGCCAGGAACCCGAACGTCGGCTCTCCGGATACGGGATCAACAGACAATGAGGAGTCATATGCTCGTCGTCACCACGCCCAGCCTCGAGGGCCGGGCCATCTCACAATATCTCGGCCTGGTCAGCGGGGAAGCCATACTCGGGGCCAACATCTTCCGTGACATCTTTGCCGGCATCAGGGACATCGTGGGTGGACGCTCCGCCGCGTACGAGGAGGAGCTGCGCAAGGCCAAGACCATTGCCCTGGATGAAATGCAGGAGGAGGCCGCCCGGCTGGGAGGAAACGCGGTGGTCGGCGTGGATCTCGACTATGAGACCATCACCATGGGCTCGGGCGGCGGAATGCTCATGGTGAGCGCGAGCGGAACCGCCGTCGTGATCAAGTGAGAGCGTAGGCCCGCACCCGTCAGCGGAGAAGGAATCATGGGTCAGCCGGTGGTGCACTGGGAGTTCTGGTCGGAGGATCCCGCCAGGATCGCGGAATTCTACCGTGCGGTGTTCGGCTGGAATATTCGCCCGCTCCCGGCGCTCGACTACCAGCTGGTGGATCCCGGTGGTCCCGGCGGAATCGGCGGCGGCATCATGAAGCCGAAATCCCCCTGGCTGGCCAAGCTTGCGCTATACATTGACGTGGATGATCTGGATCGTTTCAGCGACAAGATCCGCGAGGCCGGCGGAAAGATCCTGGTGGACAAGATGGATGTCCCCGGGGTCGGTCAGCTGTCCCTGTTCGAGGATCTGGACGGGCGAGTTCTGGGAATGTGGAAGCAGCTGAAGGAGGCAGCGGGATGATTCGAAAGTTGGCCAGCGGGGAGTACCGGCTGTACTCCAGGAAAAAGGATCCCCGGACGGGAAAGCGGCGCAACCTCGGTACATTCAAGACTCGCGCCGCTGCGGAGAAGCACGAGCGAGCGGTGCAGTACTTCAAGCGGCGCGGATAACCTTTAGCGAGGGGAGCCCATGCGGGCAATCTTCCTTCTGCTGGTGATTGCTGCCGCTCTGGTGGGCGCATCCTTCGCCGGCGCGCGGTTCACCGCGGGCAAGGTGGTCGGCCCCAATCCCCAGGGAATCGGCCCGCCGGCCAATCGCTTTGCGTACAAGGGCATCTCCGCGCTGCGGGGCAACCCGCGAGGCTGGATCATCTCCTATCCCCAAGCCCGCGAGTTCGGGCCGAACGGGGCCGCCATCTACGTGAGCCCCACCGGTGCCCTGCTCGGCACCAGGCCATCCAACCTGGCCCAGCTGATGGATGCGCGGCGGAGCAACGAGCCGTGAGCATTGAGCGCTGGAATTTCCGGAGCTGACGGGCCAATGTTCGGCGTGGCCGCATGGGGCGGCTAGGACCAGGAGGGTTTCAATGGCTCGATGTGAGGTGTGCGGGAACGATTATCACATGTCGTTCCAGGTGGTCACGGCCGGGCAGACCCACACGTTCGACAGCTTTGAGTGTGCCATCCACAAGCTGGCGCCGGTCTGCGAGCACTGTGGCTGCAGGATCGTGGGACATGGGATCGAGGCGGTGGGAACGTTCTTCTGTTGTGCTCACTGCGCGCGGGAGAGTGGGGTTCCGGCGGCGGTCGATCACGTTTGACGTTTTGACCCCGAAAGCACGAGGCCGGCCCGAGTGGGCCGGCCTCTGCTGTGTGGGGAAAACCCCGATTACTGCTGACAGGAAGTCTTGGGGTGAGCCTTGGCTTTGAGCGACAGTGCAGCCATGGCTGCCTTGATATCCGAGCGCCCGTAATAGGCAGAGTTGTACTGCCACATGAAGAAGGCACAGCCGTAGCTCTGGTTCAGCAGGACCGTTCCGAAATTCTTCAGCTGGGTGGCACTCATCGCGTAGTATCCGGGATAGTAGCCCCTGATTCCGCCATTCGCGCTGCTGCCGGCCAGCACGTTCATCCCGATCACCAGACCGAGACCCTTCTGCTTGGCCGCCGCGATCTCATGAGTAACCCAGGTATTCACCTCGCCCTTGCCCACCGCATACTGAGTCCACCCGGCATCCAGGTACCGGTAAGTCACCGGCGTGCTGGCGAGCCAGTCGGTCTTGGTATGCACGAACGTGGTCATGGTGGGCCACAGTTGCTTGCTGTACTGCGCCATCGCTTCGACCGTGGACTGGGGAATGATCTTGCCTCCCCACTTGGCCGTGCGGTGCGGCTCGTCGATCAGGAAATGCCCCACGATGGTGCCGTCGTTGATGTACGGCGTGAGGTTCACACTCCTGAAGCGGCCAACCAGCTCCTTCCACTTGCTCAGACTGAAAGTGCCGTCGGCGTTCTTGACGTAGCTGTCCCGGCCCAGGCACAACTTGAGCATGAGCCGTCCACCTCTGGCTCGGGCATCGTTCAGCAGCGGAATGATATTCGTTGGGGTCAGGCCGCCGCCGCGCTTCGCGCCGGTGAGAACGGTGTTCAGGTATTGATTGTCCATGTCGCCGGAGGCCATCACGATTCCGGGCAGGCTGGACCGGTTATCGATGGCCCCAACGGCCCCACTGAAGCCGGTGGTGTCGACCGGTGGAGCGAGCGAGTCCGACGGAGTGGTGGTGGTGACGGTATCGACCGGGGTACTGGCCGTGTCGGCAGGAGGTGGAGGGTTGGTAGCGGGAGCATCTACTGACGGGCTGAGATTTTCGTTCCCGCCACAGGCGCCCGCGAAGAGGAGGAGGGCTCCAGACATCAAGGCCCGGAGCATGGAACGTCTGCCAGAATGTACCTGATGAAAGTTCATGCCCTTGCGCCCACTTTCTCTCCAAAGGGAGGTCGTGACCACACCTGCACGCACTGGAGCGCGCTGCGGTCGTTTGTCGGCAGGGCCGAGACAGCAGCAGGCTGACC
>DATKJJ010000259.1:0-4413 GCA_035543695.1 Gemmatimonadales bacterium
TGGCCGGGCCGATGTTCGGGTGCTCCCCGCCGACTACGAATGGCCGGGCCCGCTCAGCCTGGCGGGGCCTCATCAGCGGAGGAACGCCGCGGTAGCGCACGGCATCCTGGCAGCCATCCCGGCGCCCTACCGCCCCACGCAGGAGCAGTTGGAGCGGGCCTTCGGGTCCATCCGGGTGTCCGGCCGGCTCGACCGCCGGGGCCGCTGGCTCTTCGATGTCGCTCACAACCCGGACGGCATGCGGTCCCTGGTGACGGCACTGCAGACGATCCGTCCCGCCCGGCCGGTGCACGCGCTGGTTTCGATCCTGGGCGACAAGGAATGGCCGGAGATGCTGGTGCAGCTCGACCATGTCATCGACCGAGGATTTCTCACTATTGCGCCGACGGCGGCAGCGCGCGGGTGGGACATCGAGTGGCTGCGTCGCTGGCTGCGCGACCCGGCGAGGCCGCCGGCGCATGCGGAGTGGACCCTGGTGCCCGATTTCCAGGAAGCGATCGCGCGGGTTCAGGAAGGTGCCGGAACCGCGCTGGTGACCGGCTCCTTCCACACTGTGGGCGACGTGATGCAGGCACTGGGAATGGATGTTTCCGCAGCGTGAGCATTGGCCGCTTACCGCTTACCGTTTTATACTCCCCCCATGAAAACCAAGGCCCTGCCGGGCTTTCGTGATTTTTATCCCTCCGATCTCGCGCTCCGGTCCCACATCTTCAATACCTGGCGAACGGTTGCCACCCGCTACGGGTTTGAGGAGTACGATGGACCGCCGCTGGAGCCACTGGATCTCTACACCACCAAAAGTGGTGAGGAGATCGTGGGGCAGCTGTACAACTTCACCGATAAGGGCGAGCGCGCCGTTGCCCTCAGGCCGGAGATGACCCCCACCCTGGCGCGGATGGTCGCGGCCCGGGCCGGTGAGCTGCGCAAGCCCATCCGCTGGTTCTCCATTCCCCAGCTGTTCCGCTATGAGCGGCAGCAACGGGGGCGGCTTCGAGAGCACTTCCAGCTCAACTGCGATCTGATCGGAGAGTCGGGGCCGCTGGCCGACGCGGAGATCGTTGCGCTGGCTATCGACTGCATGCGGGCCTTCGGGTTGGGGCCGGGTGATGTACGGGTGCGTTTGTCCGACCGGCGAGTCCTTACCGCGATATTACGGCACCGGAATTTCCGGCCGGACAGTTTCGCTCGAGCTTTTGATTTCATCGACAAGTACGAGCGGCTCAAGCAGGAACAGATTGAGTCGTTCAAGGTCGACAAGGTTGAAGTCTTTCAGCCCGCCACAGTGGATGATCTCGTCGCGATAACCCGGATTCGCGGCTGGGAGCAGCTCCAGCAGGAGCTGGAACGGTCGCCCGAGGCGGTCAAGGCCGGCGAGCCACTGCGCGAGGTGCACCGGGCGCTCACCGACATGGGTCTCGGCGATTTTGTGGAGGTCGACCTCACCATCGTCCGGGGACTGGCCTACTATACCGGAGTAGTGTTCGAGCTGTTCGATGCCGGACGAACGTTGCGGGCCATCTGCGGCGGCGGCCGATACGACAACCTGCTGAAGGAGCTGGGTGGCGTCGATCTCCCGGCCCTGGGTTTCGGAATGGGCGACGTGGTGCTGGGCGAGCTGTTGAAGGACCGCGGGCTCGCTCCGCCCGATGGTGTCGGGCTCGATGTATTCGTTGGATTCATCAGCAAAGAGGATGTGCCTCACGTGCTTGCCCTGGCTCATCAAATGCGAGACCAAGGTCTTCGGGTCGAATATGCGCTCGGTCCCCAGGCTCTCGGCAAACAGCTGAAGCTGGCCGATGCCCGGCAGGCCGCGCTGGCGGTAGTGGTTGGACCGGATGAACGGGCCCGGGGCCAGGTGGTACTCCGAGATCTGAGGAACGGAACCCAGGAAACGGTGAGTCAGACGACGCTGATTGACGCGATCAAAGGGCGGGTGCATGGCTGACAACAAGGCCCTCACCACGCGGGCCGCCGATTTCAGTGCCTGGTACAACGAGGTGATCGCCCGGGCCCAGCTGGCCGACTACAGCCCGGTGCGGGGCTGTATGGTCATCCGGCCCAACGGCTACGCCATCTGGGAGCAGATGCAGCGCGCCCTGGACCAGATGTTCAAGGATACCGGCCACCAGAACGCGTACTTCCCGCTGTTCATTCCCCAGAGCTTTCTCGCCCGGGAGGCGGAGCACGTGCAAGGTTTCGCGCCGGAAACCGCGGTGGTGACCCACGGCGGGGGCAAGCTGCTGGAGGAACCTCTGGTGGTGCGGCCCACCTCCGAGACCATCATCTACGCGATGTACGCCAAGTGGATCCAGAGTTACCGCGATCTCCCAGTCCTGATCAACCAGTGGGCCAACGTGGTCCGGTGGGAGATGCGGACCCGCCTGTTCCTTCGAACTACCGAGTTTCTCTGGCAGGAGGGTCACACCGCCCATGCCACGGAAGCCGAGGCCGAACAGGAAACGCTGCAGATGCTCAGGGTGTATCGCACCTTCATGGAGCAGTGGATGGCCATGCCGGTTATCACCGGCCGTAAGACCGACAGCGAGCGCTTTGCCGGCGCGCTGCGCACCTACAGTTGTGAAGGGTTGATGCAGGACAACCGCGCCCTGCAGGCGGCCACCAGCCACAATCTCGGGCAGAACTTCGCCCGGGCGTTCGAGGTGACCTTCCAGACCGCAAACGGAGACCTGGATTTCGTCTGGAACACGTCCTGGGGAGCGTCGACCCGGCTGGTCGGCGCCCTCATCATGACCCACAGCGACGATCTCGGTTTGGTGTGTCCGCCCCGACTGGCGCAGTATCAGGTGGTGGTGGTACCGATCTACAAGACCGGCGAGGAGCGAGCCACCGTCGTGGAGGCCGCCGACCGCCTCCGGAAGGATCTGTCCGCCGGCGGAGTTCGCGTCCATCTGGATGCCCGGGAGGGCATGAAGCCGGGCGCTAAATACTATGAGTGGGAGGGCAGGGGAGTTCCGCTGCGGCTGGAGATCGGGCCGCGCGACGTGGCGTCGAGCACGGTGGTCCTGGCCCGTCGCACCGGCGGCAAAAAGGAAACCATCCCGATGGGTGAGGTGTCCAGTCGCGTCCTCGCCGCCATGAATCAAATGCAGGAGGATCTGCTCCAGGCGGCATTGGCGCGTCGAGAGGCCGCAACCTTACGCGGGGCCACCCGGGAGGAGTTCATCGCCAGGATGGAAGGTGAAGGCGGATTCGTCTTCGCCGGTTATTGCGGCTCCACCACCTGCGAGACTGAGATCAAGGAGCAGACCAAAGCCACCATCCGAGTGCTTCCGGACGAAGAATTCCGTTCGCCGGTTGCTCCCACCACTTGCTTGTGGTGCAAGCGCCCGAGCATTGCCGAGGCGGTGTGGGCGAAGGCGTACTGAGCGGGGCAGCCGGCAAGCGCGGCCGCGGCGCCGAAGACCAGCCTCAACTCTTTCGAGACGCCGGGCTCGAGCGGCAGGGGCCCATTCTCGCCATGGGTGGCGTCTCTCTGGTTGAGATTGCCGACCGAACCGGAACACCGGCGTACGTGTACAACGCGGAAGCCATTCGGAAACGATACCGTTCCCTCGATGCCGCCTTGGCCGGCCTGCCGCACAGGATCTGCTATGCCGTCAAGGCCAACAGCAACCTCGCGGTGCTCAGACTTCTGCGGGAACTGGGCGCGGGAGTGGACATCGTCTCCTCGGGGGAGCTGGCCCGCGTGCTGGCTGCCGGCTTCTCTCCCGACAGGATCGTGTTCAGTGGAGTAGGAAAGACGGCCGGCGAACTGGAGTCCGCCGTCCAGGCCGGCATCGGGCATCTGAATGTGGAATCTCGCGAGGAGCTCGAGCTGTTGGCTCGGATCGCCGAGTCGCAGGCGCAGCGGGTGCAGGTCGGCATCCGGGTCAATCCGGACGTCACCACCGATACCCATCCCTATATCTCCACCGGCAAAAGCGGGATCAAGTTCGGTCTTCCTACCGATCAGGTGCTTCCAGCAGCCCAGTTCATCGCGGCGCACCCTCAGCTGGAGCTCACTACTCTGGCCATGCATCTGGGGAGTCAGATCGTGGACCTGGATCCCTACCTCCAGGGGATCGCCCACCTCACCGAACTGATCGAGCGAGTCCGGCAGAACGGAGTGGCTACCCTCAGGGTACTGGATATCGGCGGGGGGTTGGGCATCCGGTACGCGGAAGAGCGGGCGATCGAACCGGCCGATTTCGCGGCTGCCCTGATCCCCCTTCTGGCTCCGACGGGGCTGACAATCTATCTCGAGCCCGGGCGATTTCTGGTGGGCAGCGCCGGAGTGCTCCTCACCCGGGTACTGTACCGCAAGCACTCGGGAGGCAAGGAATTCGTGGTGGTTGATGCCGGGATGAACGACCTGGTCCGGCCGAGTCACTATCAGGCGTACCACGAGATCGT
>DATKJJ010000260.1:0-7721 GCA_035543695.1 Gemmatimonadales bacterium
GTTACTGGGCGAAGGATCGTCTTCTCATTGTCCCAGATCAGGGCGTAGCCGTCCTGGGCGACGGCCGTGCGGGGCACCGCAACGATCTGTCGGCGAGCCGCGCCGAGCTGTACGGTGACGTTGTTTCCCGGTGTGAGGCCACTGCCCTGTCCGCCGAGTTGCAAAATCATTTCCCGGGTGCCGCTCCCCGCGTCCAACACGGGCGACGCCCGAATGACCCGGGCGGAAACGGTGACCCGGTTCGGGCCCACCACTTCAGCGGTGGAGCCGATGCGGATTTCTCCCGCAGAGGCTTCGGGCACCCGGACAGCCGCCAGTAAGGGATTCAGCGCCGTGATCCGAAACAACGAGTCGCCTGAGTTGACCATGCGATGGATCCGTGCCGAGCGAGCGGTGACCATCCCGGCAAATGGTGCGGTGATATGAGTCAGATCCAGATCGCGTTCGGCTTTTCTCAGATCCAGGAGGGCCTCTCGATACTCACTCTCCACCCGTTCGGAGTCGGCCTGGGTAACGACGCCGGCCAGCTTCAATGCCCGCTGCCGCTCGACCGTCTGTTTCGCGCTGGTGAACTTCTCCCGGGCCTGAGACAGCGCAATCTCCTGATCGGTGGTCTCCAGTTGAGCCAGCAGTTGTCCGGCTCGAACCCGGCTACCGAGATCGGCCAGAATGGACTGAACTATGCCGGAGGATCGGGCGAACACCGCGGCATCGTGTTCCACGTAAAGCTGAGACTGCAATCTGAGCGGGACCTGAACCGTCACCGTCTCTACCGACACGACGATCGGCGGCTGCGCGGCGAGCGATGCAGTTTCCGTCCCTCGGGGTGGAAGACGGGAAGCGGGCTGCTGCCCGCAGGCCAGGAGGCCGGCGAGAAGAGGGAGATATCTCACGGACGCACCTTCCACCACGTTACCCTGAGCCACCGGCCCGGTCCTCGGAGCACTCGATCGAGGGCGCTCTGGGGTGAGGTAAGCACTCGGGCGTATGCCGCCATCTGCGGCTTCAAGAGACCCTGAGGATTGGCCACCACCGCCCGGACCGGGTAGTGCACCGTGGAACCGCTGTCGAGTGGAACCAGGCCGACGGAGGTCACCCGTGCGTCGAATGTGCGCTGCGGCAGCGCATCCACCCGCAGCAGGGTCGTTTGTCCCGGCCTCACCCTGGCGATGTCTCTTTGATCGACGCCGAACTCGAGCTCCAGTGTGTCCGTCCGGCCCAAGGTCAGCAGCAGATCCCCTTCCTCCAGTGAACTGCCTACTTGCTCGCCGACGTGAGGCGTGAGGACCATACCCGCTGTTGGTGCTCGCACCGTGGTGAGAGCCACCTCCTCGTCCAGTAAGGCCAGCTCCTGGCGCAGCGATTCACTGCGGATCTGCTGCATCCGCTGCTCTGCCGGATCGCCCCGGCTCGCTGCCAGCGCGGCGGAGCGCTCCGCCGCATCCAGGTCTGCGGCCGTGGTCGCGCGCTGGGCCATGAGGTCGGTGGCGCGCAGCGTCGCGAGTGGCGCACCTCGGGAGACCGTGGATCCCTCGTTGACCA
Source organism: Gemmatimonadales bacterium (assembly GCA_035543695.1). Taxonomy (GTDB): domain Bacteria; phylum Gemmatimonadota; class Gemmatimonadetes; order Gemmatimonadales; family GWC2-71-9; genus CAVVWJ01. The sequence continues at coordinate 1,543 of DATKJJ010000260.1, forward strand.
GTAGCCGCTCGACCACGCCGGCCACTTGCGCTCGGACCGGAGCATAGCCGACCGGACGGAAACTGGCCCCGCTGCCGGACACCCGAAGGGGCCAGCGGAACAAGGTCAATGCGGCCAAGACGGCGAGGGCAACGGCGAGGTACAGCTGCAGCTTGCGGCGGGGCAGGGAAAACAGTGCCTTCTTCTTGGCGGCGATCGCTCCCAGCGCGTCCACCATGGGGACTTCGTGGTAGAGCTGGGCGTTGCGAAGGGCGACCGTGGTCTGGTTGGCCAGGATGGCCGCGACTTCGAGCTGGGTCTCCGTGGCGAGGTCAGGCTTGCCCGACTCGAAGACCAGAACTCCGACGACTCCCTCTTCATCCTTGAGCGGCAGGTAGAGCCCGCTCTCGACAGCGTCCGACTCCAGGTCCTGGCCGAAGATGGAGACGAACATCCGCTCGGCATCCGAGCCGGGGTTGGTCCGATCGCAGAGATAGAGCTGCTCTCCGTGACCGGCCGCCCACGCCGCCCGGGCTATCAGGTCCTGCAGCTTGGGGTCATCCTGGTCCACTTTCTCCTGTCCCGCCACCGCGCGGATCTCGCACTGACCTTTCTGATAGAGACCCACGGCTCCGCGGTCGAACGGGAGCGCCTGTGAGGCGAGATTCACCACCGTCCGGAGTACCCGGTCGAGGTCGAGCGTGGCGGTGATCTCACGGCTGATCTCCAGCAGGAGGGCCAGGTCCCGAGCCCGGCTTTCGAGATTGTGGAGCTGCGCGTTGCGAAGGGCGGCTGCGGCGCTGGCGGCAAGTCCCTCGAGCAGCTCCCGGTCGCGCTGATCGAAGATGCCGTCGCCGGTCACCTTGTTGGCCACCTGAATCGAGCCCACGGTGACACCGCCCGATACCATGGCCGTGGCCATGACGGCGGTGGCGAGGGCTTCTCCCGAGTCGAGGGCCGGCTGGTAGCGCGGGTCTTCCACGGCGCGGGTCACGATCGTGGTCCTGGGCCGCTGGGCCACGTCACCCACGAACCCGGTGCCGATCGGCACCCGCGCGCCGACCAGCTTCTTGCCCGCTCTCCCCTCGGCCAGTCGGCAACAGAGCTCGTCCCCCTCCGTGATCCAGAGAGAGCCACCCTCGGCTCCGAGCGCGTCCAGCACCCGATGGAAGATCCGCGGAAGCAGCTCGTCGAAGTCCAGCGACGTGCTGAACTCGAGGCCGATCGCGTGGATCAGTCGAAGGCGGGCTACCTCGTCCCGAAGCTCTTCAATGGAGCTTTCGGGGGAGCTGATGATGTCCGGCATGGGATCGGGACTTGTGAGGACGTTCTAAGCTGTAGCGTGAAAACCATATGCACCAGACCGCCCGACCCGGACCCCGTTCAGGTCCGGACCGGTCGGCGGCGCGGGCCCAAGCCAAGGTACCGGCTTGGGCCATCCAGAATTACCCTCTCGGCTTGGGCTTCAGGCTGGACGGGGCGATCCTCTCCTCCAACTCTTCTACGGAGAGCTCCACCGCCTCCGCATCCTTTCCCGTTGCGTGGCGCACTTGATTCTTCTGGTCGGGAGTCAACTCGATGCGAAATTGATTCTTCCGGTCTTCCATAATGCCCTCCAGCCAAGGTTTTTTAAAACGTGGTGTGACGGGTATGGCGAATCGATGGTACAATCTTCACGGCGTCCGTGAAAATTTCGTGAATTTTAAAGGGGGTTTGTCCTCCGCCTTCCGGCAATGGTCATCGGCGCGATACGCTCTTCCAGCTCTTCGACGCTCAACTCGATGGTGTTAGCCTCTTTTCCAGTGGCCTTACGGACCTGTTCCTTCTGCTCCGGGGTGAGGCTGATTCGGATAGTGTCGCTGCCTGACATCGTGACCTCCTTGGGTCGGGTGTTGAATCCGAGTGCAATATGATTGCCTATCGTGAACGGATCGTGAAAACCCTCTTGCCGGCCCAGGGTTTCCTCTCCAGGTTGTAACATCCCCTTCAGGACCGTTATGGTGGCAGCTGTCCGCCTGGCTCTGCTCGGTCCACCGATACTCGCCCGCGCCGAAACCGGGCAACTGGTCCCACAGCCCAGCGCCAAGGCGTTGGCCCTCCTCACCTATCTCGCGCTCGAATCCGGGCTTCACACCCGGGAAGAACTGGCCGGACTCCTCTGGGGAGAGTCGTCCGATGAGGAGGCACGGGCTTCCCTCCGGCAGGTGCTGAAACACCTTCGGGGACAGGTCGGCGAGCTGCTTCGAATCACTCGCGCCAGTATCGGCCTGGAAGGCCCTTTCGATTGCGAGGTGTGTGAATTCCGCCGCCGAGTGGCCCAGGAGCCTACTCTCGCGCTCACCACAGAGATTCCGCGGTTCCTCTCGGGTTTCTCGATTCGTCATTCGCCCCGGTTCGAGGAGTGGGTTGCCGAAACCCGGCGCGGCCTGATGCGCCAGTACCAGGATGCCCTGAGTGCGCTGACCCGGGAGGCCATGGGCCAGTGGCGCTGGCGCGATGCCATTGCGATCGCCGATCGCTGGCTCGCGGGTGATCCGCTCTCCGACGAGGCAGCACGGCTGGCCATCGAGGCGCGCTACCTGGCCGGCGACCGGGGCGCCGCACTCGGCCGCTACCAGCAGTATCGAACCACTCTGCTGCAGGAAACCGGGTGTGAGCCCAGCCGGGGGCTGCTCAACCTGATTCGGCGGGTCGAAGCCGACGTCTCCCCGATCAACGCTCGTCCCATCTCGGATGAGTGGTATGCCCGGGCGCCCAGCTTCGAAGCCAGCCTGATCGGACGGGAGGGCGAGTGGGCATCCCTGCTGGAAACATGGAAGGACGTCAAACGGGGCCAGAGCAGGATCGTCCTGCTCGAGGGTGAGGCCGGCGTCGGCAAGTCACGCCTGGCCGAGGAGTTCCTCCGCTGGGCTGTGGCCAATGCGGGCAGCGTCTTGCGAGGCCACGGCTACGACGCCAAACCCGGCATTCCCTATGAGCCGGTTATGGAGCTGCTGCGTGATGCGCTCAGCACGCCGGGACTCGCCGGTGCGCCCCCGGAGTGGCTGGCCGAAGTGGCGCGCCTTCAGCCGGAAGTCCGTCAGCGGTTCCCCTCTCTGCCGGAGCCATCGCCGCCGCTGGACACCTCCTCCGCGTGGCGGATGTTCGAGGGCGTAGCGCAGGTGATTCTCGCCCTGGCAGCGGAGCGACCGCTTGTTGTTTCCATTGATGACATGCAGTGGTGCGACGGCGAGAGCTGCGACCTGTTGCGGTACCTGGTTCGGCGGACCGAAGAAGCGCCGGTGCTCTGGCTGGGTACCCTGTGTCCGGGAGAAGTAGAACGAGACGCACCCTCGGTGCGATTGTGTCGGGTTCTCCGGGCCAAGTCTCAGGCCGCGGACATCGTGGTGCATCCTCTGAGCGAGGAACAGCTCTGGCGGATGATCCATGAGATGGGGCATGTGAGTACACCGACGGGTGCCCGGCGGTTTGCCAATCGGATCTATGGAGTGACCGCTGGCAATCCCTTCTACGTCATCGAGCTGCTGAAGACCATGTTCGCTCAGGGCCTGCTCGCCGTAGACGACGAGACCGGGGAGTGGACCGTCTCCCCTCAGGCCATGAGCCAGCAGGGAAGAGAGTTTCCGGTCTCCCAAACGGTGCACGATGTGATTGCGGAGCGGATCGAACGACTCCCCGACGAGCTGCGGGAAATCCTGATGACAGTGGCCGTGGCCGGGTCGGGGTGCCGCTCGGAGGTTCTGTCCCACGTGCACGGCATCTCTCGATTGCACGCGGCCTCGGTGGCCGATGCCCTGGTCGATCGCCGGCTTCTGGTCGAGGAAGCAGGCTCCTACCGCTGCGCTCACCCCGTCATCGCCCACGTGGTCCGGGATAGACTGACCGACGCCCGCCGGTGCGAGGTTCACCGAAGCCTGGCGCTTGCACTGGAGCGGGTGGCAGGCCCATCCGGCGGCGGGGAGATGGCGCGAGAGATCGCGCGGCACGCCGACCGGGGAAGCGAGCCGGCGCTCGCCTTTCGGTTTGCCCGGATCGCCGGTGACGCCGCGATGGAGCGGTATGCCTTTGCGGAAGCGCTCGCCTGGCTCGATCTCGCCGCGGCCAACGCAACAGCGCCGGATCAGGCCGATGCGGTGAACCGGCTGACAGCACAGGTATTGGAGGCCGCGGGGTGGAGCGAGGCGCCCATCCCGGAGCGACAGGGGGGGCCAGTCACGCGAGGTATAGCCCGGGAAGACTTCGATCTGCGGATGGGTCTGCAGGAACAGCGAATCCGCTGACGGACGGGACGCCGGGCCCAAAATGACTTGACCTTGTGGGCCCGACCCAAGTAGAGTCACAGCCCCATTGCCATGACCATGTGGGGTGTAGCTCAATTGGCAGAGCGCCCGGCTGTTAACCGGGAGGTTGCTGGTTCGACCCCAGCCGCCCCAGTAGAGCTGGGAGTCAGGTGTAGGAGCAGCTCCTAGCTCAGCCTCTGATACGCCGCCAGCGTCAGAAACTCAGGAAACTCTCGGGCCGAAAACATCGTGTCCAGCAGGTCGGCCGCCGCAGCGAGCCGCGGCTGATCTCCTCCCTCCGCTTCCAGTCGCCTCAACTCCTCCGATAGAATCGTCCGGCACCACTCCACCGTGATCTGCTTCCCGCCATCGGTGGTGGCTCCGTGGCGGATCCACTGCCACAGCTGGGATCGAGCGATCTCGGCGGTCGCGGCGTCTTCCATCAGGTTGTTGATGGCAACCGCACCCGAGCCCCCCAGCCAGGCCGCGAGGTACTGCAGTGCAACGCTGAGGTTTCCTCGCAGGCCGGATTCCGTAATCCGGCCTCCGGGGATACGAACATCAATCAGCTGCTCCCGGGTGACCTCTACGTCGTCTCGCTGCCGATCTTTCTGGTGGGGCTTGCCCTGCAGCACAGACCCGAACACGTCAGCCACGACCGGCACCAGGTCGGGATGTGCCACCCATGCGCCATCATAACCCGCCCGTGCTTCCCGCAGCTTGTCTTCGCGAACCTTGGCCAGCGCTGTCTCATTCACCTGTGGGTCGCGGCGGCTCGGAATGAACGCCGCCATGCCCCCGATGGCATGAGCTCCCCGGCGGTGACAGGTCTTCACCAGCAACTCGGTATACGCCTGCATGAACGGAATCGTCATCGTCAGCTGGGAACGGTCGGGAAGGAGGAAGTCCGCCCGCTCACGAAAGTTCTTGATAATGCTGAACAGGTAATCCCAGCGGCCGGCATTGAGACCGGCCGCGTGATCCCGTAACTCGTACAGGATCTCGTCCATCTGATAGGCCGCGAGGATGGTCTCGATGAGGACCGTCGCTCGCACGGTTCCCCGGGGTATGCCCAGCGCATCCTGGGCCAGATCGAACACCTCGTTCCACAGCCGCGCCTCGAGGTGGTTCTCCAGCTTGGGCAGGTAGAAGTATGGCCCACTGCCGCGGGCCAGCAGCTCCCGGGCGTTGTGAAAGAAATAGAGCCCGAAGTCGAACAGACTGGCCGATACCGGCTCGCCGTCCAGCAGCGCGTGCTTTTCCTCGAGGTGCCAGCCCCGTGGCCGCACCACCAATGTCGCGAGCTGGTTGTTCAAGCTGTACCGTTTGCCCTCCGGACTTACGAATTCCAGGGTCCGGCGGACCGCCTGCATGCAGTTGAGCTGGCCGGCAATCACGTTGGCCCAAGGCGGAGAGAGCGCATCCTCGAAATCCGCCATGAAGACCTTCGCCCCGGAATTGAGCGCGTTGATCATCATCTTCCGCTCGACCGGTCCGGTGATTTCCACCCGCCGATCGTTCAGGTCGGCGGGGGCGGACGCCACCTGCCAGCTGCGCTCGCGGATCTGCCGAGTCTCTTCCAGGAAGTTGGGCAGCTCGCCCCCCCTGAGGCATCGCTGGACCTCCCGCCGACGTTGGAGCAGCGCCTGGCGACGAGGCCCGAACTGCCGGGCCAGCAGCTCGATAAAGGCCAGAGACTCCTGGGTGAGGATCTGGCGCGCTTCGGGAAGCTCCGGCGCACGAATCTCCAGTCCCCTCATCTCACGCCACGTGGTAAAGCATGAAGGCGAAGTGACATGCGCTGCCGATCAGGACCAGGATGTGCCAGATCTCGTGATGCCCGAACCAGGGGAGTGGGTCGGGGCGGCGACAGCTGAAAATGATGGCGCCGACGGTATAGGCGGCCCCGCCTGCAACGAG
>DATKJJ010000261.1:0-4375 GCA_035543695.1 Gemmatimonadales bacterium
ATTCTGGACGAAGAGCGGGAGATGGTCCGGCTGGGAGAAAAGCTGGACCGGACCGGCCGGCTCTCCGACGAGGCCATTCAGCGCGCCCTCGGGGCGCTCGGCAAGATGAAGGCGATCGCCGACGGCTTCAAAATCCGCCAGATCAGGGCCATCGCCACCAGCGCGGTGCGCGAGGCCGCCAACGGTCGCCAGTTCATCCGCGAGGTCTCCCGCCAGCACAAGGTCAGGATCGACGTGATTTCGGGCGAGGAGGAGGCCCAGCTCGCCTTCCACACCGCCGCCCGCCATTTCGACTTCCAGGGCCGTTCGACCGCGGTAGTGGACATCGGCGGCGGCAGCGTCGAGGTGATTCTCTCCGCCGGTACCGCCATCGATCACGTGTATTCCCTGCCCTTGGGCGCGGTCCGGGTCACCGAGCGGCTGGTCCGATCCGACCCACTCAAGCCGAAGCACTGGAAGGAAATGAAGGAAGAGATCGACCGGGGCATTCGGTCGGTGCTCCGCCAACCGCATCACCGGGCGGAGATCATGATCGGCAGCGGCGGCACCTTCACCGCGCTGGCGCACATGTCCAAGTTCCAGCGTGAAGGCCGCCACGGCTCGGTGCAAGGCTACGTGCTCACGCCCTCGGACATCGTCCACCTACTGCGCCATCTGCGCGACACCCCGCTCGAAGCCCGGCGCGAGATCCCCGGCCTCAGCCCCGACCGGGCCGACATCATCGTGGCCGGTGCCGCGGTTATTTCCCGGCTGGTTCGAGGGCTGAGCACCCAGCAGATCATGGTAAACGAGCGCGGGATCCGCGACGGCCTGCTGCTCCGGATGATTGCGGAGCTGCCCGGCCGCTCAGCCAAAGCCCAGCCGCCGCAGCCCGGCAATCGGATCGAGTGGGCCCGCCACTTTGCCCGGAAGGCGCATTCCAACGAGCGGCACTGCGAGCAGGTGGCCACGCTGGCCCTGCAGATCTTCGACGGGGTCAAGACCCGGTACGACCTGCCCGCTTCCAGCCGGGACCTGCTCCAGGCCGCCGCAATCCTGCACGACATCGGCTATCTGATCAGCCATGCCAAGCACCACAAGCACGCATATCACCTGATCATGCACGGCGACCTCCCCGGCTTCAGCCCGCACGAGGTGGAGCTGATCGCGAATGTGGTGCGCTATCACCGCAAAGCGTTTCCCCGGAAGCAGCACGAGAACCTGGCCTATCTGGATGGGCCGGATCGCCGGCTCATCGCGCGGCTGAGCGGCATTCTTCGGATCGCCGAGGGGCTGGACCGCACGCATTCCCAGGCCATCACTGGAATCAAGGTGCGGGCGCTTCAGGGAAGACTTCGGATCAGCGTCGATGCCCCGTCGCTTCCTCAAATCGAAGTTGCCGACGCAACCCGAAAGGCCGACCTCTTCCGCCAGGCATTCGATACCGAGGTGGAGCTGGTCTGGCATCCGGTCGGGTCACGCTCCCGGATGAACGACGGACCCCGCGGGCCGCGCCTGCACGTGGTCGGAACAGGCTGAGACGATCGTGCCCAAGAACCTTTCCGAGTTTCCTCAGGAGAACTATCTCAACCGCGAGCTGAGTTGGCTCGAGTTCAATGGCCGGGTGCTGGAGGAGGCGGCCGACCGGAGCAATCCGGCGCTCGAGCGCATCAAATTCCTCTCCATCGTCAGCTCCAACCTCGACGAGTTCTTCGAAGTCCGGGTCGCCGGGCTGCAGGAGCAGCTGTACGCCGGGCTCGAGCCCCAGGACTTCCCCGCCGATGGTCTGTCGCCCGTGGAACAGCTCGACCGCATCGAGCAGCGGGCGCACCGGCTGGTGGCGGACCAGTATCAGCTGCTGCACCAGGAGCTGATGCCCCAGCTTCGGGAAAGCGGAGTCGAGTGGGTGCGGTTGGAGGAGCTCAACCCAACGGAGCGCGCCTTCGTCGACCGGTTCTTCAACACCAGTGTGTATCCGGTCCTGACCCCGCTGGCGATCGACCCCGGGCACCCGTTCCCTCACGTGCACAACAAGAGCCTGAACATCGCGCTGCTGGTCGAGCGCAAGCAGGCCAGCCAAATGCAGGAGCTGTTCGCCGTGGTACAGGTGCCCGCCGTGCTCGACCGCGTGGTGGTGCTGCCCGGCTCGGCGCCGGACCGGCTCCGCTTCGTGCTGCTGGAGGACATCATCGCGGCCAACCTGGGGCGACTCTTCGGCGGGTTCCGGGTACTGGGCCATACCGTCTTCCGGGTTACCCGCAATACCGACCTGGCCTTCGATGAGGACGACGCCGAAGACCTGCTCCAGTCCATCGAGGAGAACCTGCGCCAGCGGATGCGGGGAGACGCGGTGCGGTTGGAGATTTCCGAGACGGCGGATGAGCGCTTTGTCCAGATGCTGGTTGCGGCCCTCGACCTCCAGGCCCGAGATGTGTATCGGGTGACCGGTCCGGTGGACATCACCGGGTTCATGGCGCTTCACCGGGTGGAGGGCTTGCGCAATCTCAGGGACGAGCCCCTGGTGCCCGTGGTGCCCGCTGCGTTTGCCTCTTCCTCCGACGTGTTCGACCTGATCCGCTCCCAGGACATACTGGTCCACCATCCCTTCGAGTCGTTCGGAGCGGTGGTGAACTTCATCGAGCGCGCCGCCGACGATCCTCAGGTGCTGGCGATCAAACAGACGCTTTACCGCACCAGTGGCGGGAGCCCGATCATCCAGGCTCTCGAACGCGCGGCCCAGAACGGCAAGCAGGTCACCGCGCTGGTGGAGCTCAAAGCCCGGTTCGACGAAGAGAACAACATCGTGTGGGCCCGCTCGCTGGAGCATGCCGGCGTGCACGTGGTCTACGGGGTGGTGGGGCTCAAGACCCATTGTAAGGCGTCGCTGGTGGTCCGGCGCGAGCCCGAGGGACTCCGGCGCTATGTGCATCTCTCCACCGGCAACTACAACCCGACCACCGCCCGGATCTACACCGATATTGGCCTGTTCACCGCCCGCCCCGAGTTCGGCGAGGACACGAGCGAGCTGTTCAATCTCCTGACCGGCTACTCCCAGGGGCGCCGCTGGCGGAAGTTCCTGGTCGCCCCGCTGGGACTCAGGGAACAGGTGATCGAGCTGATTGGTCGGGAAGAGAGGAACGCCGCGCAGGGCAAGCCGGCCCGGATCATCGTCAAGATGAATGCCCTGGTCGAGCCCACGGTCATCGATCCGCTGTACCGCGCAGCCCAGGCGGGGGTAAAGATCGATCTCATCGTACGAGGGACCTGCAGCCTCCGGGCCGGCGTCGCCGGACTCTCGGAGAACATCCGGGTGATCAGCATCGTCGACCGGTTTCTGGAGCACAGCCGCATCTTCTACTTCGAGAACGCGGGCGACCCCGAGGTCTTCCTCGGCAGCGCCGACTGGATGCCCCGGAATTTCTACCGCCGGATCGAGCTGATGTTCCCGGTCGAAGATCCCAAGCTCAAGAGCCGGCTGATCAACGACATTCTGCCCGTGATCCTGAAGGACAACGTGAAGGCCCGCATGCTTCAGGGCGACGGGACCTATCTGCGGGTGCCTCGAGAAGAGGGGCAGGAGGCAATCCGGTCTCAGGCGGTGTTCCAGGCCCGGGCCCGGGAGTCGTCACGGGTCGCGGCAGCGGGCACCGGGCTTCACTTCGTTCCCATTTTCGGCGAGCGGGGCCAGCCGCCTTCAGACCAGACCCTGGAGAACGGAGGCGAACCTGGTACCGCGTCCCGGACGGCCCCGCCCAAGGTTCGCTCTCCCCGGTCCCGCAAGCGCACTGAGTCCCGGTGAGAATTCTGGTAGTGCGGCATGGCCCGGCCGGCGACCGGGAGGAATGGGAGCGTACCGGTAAAGACGACAGCCTGCGCCCTCTCACGCCCAAGGGAAAGAAGGAGGTGCGGAAGGCCGCCGCCGGCCTGGTCCGCCTGGTCCCATCTCTCGAAATCATCGGGACGAGCCCATGGACTCGCGCGGCGCAAACCGCTGAAATCGTGAACCAGGAATACGGCGTCGACCTGGAAGAGGTAGAGGAGCTCACCTCCGAACACCGGCCCGAAGACCTGAGTCCCTGGCTGGATAAGCAAGGCGATCATGAAACGGTGGCGGTGGTGGGACACGAGCCGCACCTTGGACTTCTGGTCGGATATCTCCTGAGCGGCAGGAGCGTCTCCTTGGTGGATCTCAAAAAAGGAGGCGCCTGTCTCCTGCAGATAGTTGATCCATCCAAACCCGGCACCGGATGTCTCGAGTGGTTGATGACCGATCGCGAGCTCCGGCGGCTGGGTGAGTAGGTCATGCCGCCCCGACTTCCCTCCAACCTGCTCGACCGATCGGCCCAGGAAGCATCGCGCCTTCTCTCACTGAGCTATCTCGATCAGATCGATATGG
>DATKJJ010000262.1:0-4459 GCA_035543695.1 Gemmatimonadales bacterium
GAGCCGAGACCAGGGGATCGGTCCACCGCTCTGATGCAGATTGATCGCGTGGACCACTCCGTCCACGATGAGCTTCCCGATCCAGAGCACCGCCAGCGGCACCGCCGAGCGGGCGACGCGGAGCAGCAGGATCCCGACCACGTAGCGGGGATCGGTCTCCCACACCATCCGGAGCAGCTTGGGCAGGTGCCTCAGCGCCTGGAGCCGCTCGCGCCAGCCGACGTCCGGCGCCGGTGCCTGCCGGCCCCGCCCGTTTCTTCGGATGACCGGATGTTGGAGAGGAAGTGACATCCCTTAAAGGTAAGCGGCCGCCTGTCATCCTGAGCGCCGCGAAGGATCACATACTGCTGTGCTCCCTCAGGATGACATACCGAGCCACGCCTCGATGTGCCCCCGCAAAAAGGAGAGCGGAACGCTGCCGCTCTCCAGCACCCGGTCGTGAAACTCGCGGATGTCGAACTTCTCTCCCAGCCGAGCTTTGGCCTCGTCGCGCAGGCGCTCGATCTCCAGCCGGCCGATCATATACGAGGTGGCCTGACCCGGATTGGCGATGTAGCGGTCGATCTCCGATTCAACCGCAGCCGCGGATATCGGGACGTGAGTGGTCATGTAGTCGATGGCCTGCTGACGCGACCAGCCCAGCACGGCAAGCCCGGGGTCCACCACCAGCCGGGCGGCGCGCAGGGCCTGCTGTCCCAGCTCCCCGAAGCGATCGAGGTCGCCCGAGTACAGTCCCATCTCCCCCGCCATTCGCTCGGCATACAGTCCCCAGCCCTCGGCAAAGCCGGAGAAGAAGAGATACCGAGTGATGGGATGCGCGCCCTCTCGCTCCTGCGCGATGGCGATCTGGAGGTGATGCCCCGGAATGGTCTCATGGAAGGCGATGCCCTCCAGCGGCGACCTTGGCTGCGGCGGGTCATTGCGCGCGTTGATTCTCCAGCGCCCGGGCCGCTTGCCATCCGGCGTGCCGGGAACATAGGAGTTGGGACAGCCGCCCTTCTCCTCGAACGGCAAACAGGGATCGACGATCACGTCGCCCCGGGGAAGGCGCCCGAACCAGCGCGGCATAGCGGCCTTGCCCCGCGCGATCGCGGCCTCGGCCGAGCGAATGATTTCCTCCCGACTCCGGAAGGTGTACGCCGTATCGGTCCGGAGTCGCTGGTACACCGCGGGTAGATCCGAGCTCCCCAGGATCCGCTGGGCGAGGGGGCGAGCCTCCGCCTCGAGGGCGGCCATCTGCTGCAATCCGAGCTGGTGGATTGCCTGCGCGTCGCGGTCAACGGTGGTGAACTGCCGCACCAGAGCGCGATAGCATTCGGTCCCCTTCGGCAGCGACGACAGCGCGGAACTGGTACGGGCGCGAGGGATGTATTCCGAGACCAGAAAATCCCGGTAGCGCGTGGCCGCGGGAAGAACCTCGCGCCCAACTATCGCAATCACCGAGTCGGGGAAACCGGACGCCGAATCGCGGGCGGCCAACCCGGCAAAGGGGGAGCGCTCCGGCGGAAGCTTCAGGAGGTCGTTCAATTGGCCGACCACGGTCTCCGCGTTGGCGCGGGGCTGAGTGTATCCGAGGCGGAGGCCCTCTCTGAGGTCGACGATTTCGGTGTCGATAAACCGGGCCACACCATGCCATCGCGCCAGCGCCTGTTTCCGCAGCTCGGCTGTTCCCAGCGGCTGGATCTGGGCGATCACCGGGAGGAAGATCTGCCATCCGCCCTGCTGGTTCAGCGGCAGCAGCTCGGGCCGGCAGATCCGGCTCTGGCGCGACGCCTCCAGCGTCTCGAGCAGAACACCATAGGTCGCGTCCTCCGGGCGGCCTCGTAAGGCATCGGCGCGAATCTCCTTCAGCCGGGAGATCCAGCGGTCCTCCTTCTGCTCCCAGGCTCGCACCGCGGCGAGCGAGTTGTCGCCCATCCGGTCGGTTGGCGCGTCGGGAGCTCCCAGGAACATCCCGGCCAGGGGAAAGGCCTGCAGGTAAGAGTTCCAGTACTCATCGGCCAGAGTATTGACCTCGGGGGCGGCGTCGCCGGGGGAGATGGCAGTGACGCCGGTGTGACGGGATGCGGCTGCCTGCGCGACGGTTTCTCTTGGAGCCCCTATGGAGACGGCAAGCAGCGCGGTGAGACAGAGCGGAACTGAACTGAGATGTGTCATAGCTGTAACCGGGTAGCCAGGAGGAGGATGGACGGGAATGGCCTGGCTCATCTTACGAGTTGAGAGAGCGGGAAGTGTCTCGGGGTGACAACAACATGCTCACGCTCACTTCTTACCTCTCACCCGTTTGCCCGCCAGATTTGACCCCGTGAGCCAACCCGACATCCAGGACCGCCTGCAACAGGCCCTCGGGCCGGCGTACGTTATCGAGCGCGAGCTGGGTGGCGGCGGCGCGGCGCCGGAGTGGCGGTTCGAGTCTCCACCTCCGGCGGCGAGTTCCCCGCCTGGCGGGGCGACGGGCGTGAGCTCTACTATCGGGTGCCGGATGGATCGATCAGGGCGGTCGGCGTCCGCCTCGAAGGCTCGGCTCCGGGATTGGGTCGCCCCAGCGTGGTGCTGGCCGATCCGCCGTTCAGCCGACTGGTGCGGTCTTTCCAGGTGACTGCGGACGGACAACTATTCGTCGCCCTGGAGCGGGAAGATCCGCTGTTGTTCACGCTGGTCACCGACTGGCCGGCTAGAGTCAAGTGAGGGTTGGATTCCATAAACAGGAGGAGACGCAATGGCAGTGAGTGCTGCGGCGGTACGGACGGGAAAGCGCACCCGGCGATTCTACCTCGGAATGGCGATCGCCATCGCGATCACCGTCTTCGTCGGCTTCTTCCGGAGCTATTACCTCAAGGGGTGGTATGGAGCACCGGAGCTGAGCCGGGTGGTCCACCTGCACGGGGCCCTGTTCACCACCTGGGTTCTCTTCTTCGTGGCTCAGACCGCGCTGGTGGCGAGCGGCAGAACCTACCTCCACCGGCGAATGGGAATCGCGGGCGGGGTTCTCGCGGCGCTGGTGGTGATCGTGGGTACTACCGTCGCAGCCATCCGGCTCAGGACCGGGGTCTCACCGATACCCGGGATCCCGGCTCCTTCCTTCTTTGCGATCCCCTTCTTCGATATGGTAGTATTCGCGATCCTGGTCTCGACCGCCATCTATTATCGCCGGAGACTCGAGGCCCACAAGCGGCTGATGACGCTTTCGATGATCACGCTGTTGCCGGCACCGATCGCGCGTATGCACTTCCTCCCCTTACCGCCGGGCCCGCCGACATTCTTTGCCTTGGCCGACCTCTTCATCGTCGCCATGCTGGTCTACGATCTCACCACTCGGCGGAAGATCCATCCGGCCACGATCTGGGGCGGTCTTCTGGTGGTCGCCTCCCAGCCGCTGCGCCTCATGATCGCGGGGACACCGGCGTGGCTGGGGTTTGCACGGTGGGTAAGCGGCTAGCTTACATTCTCGCATGCCTTCCCCCGAAAAAGTCGCTTACATCACCGGTGCCACGCAGGGCATCGGCCGAGCCACCGCACTGGCATTGGGCCGAGCCGGCTATGCCGTCGGGCTGGTCGCCCGCACCGAGTCGGACGTGGACGATCTTGCCAACGAGCTGTCCCGTGAGGGCATAGAAGCTGCAGGTGCGGCGGCCGACGTGGGCAACCCGGATCAGGCGCAGCGGGCGGTGGACGACCTGACTCGAGCGCTGGGCAACGCCGATGTCCTGGTGAACAATGCCGGGGTGCTCATCGCCAAGCCCTTCGAGCAACTGACGTTGGAGGAATGGGACGCCACCATGGGCACCAACGTCCGAAGCCTCTTTTTGATGACCCGGGCGGTGCTCCCCGGCATGCGGCGGCAAAAGCGGGGCGCGATCGTCAACGTGGCCAGCCTCGCAGGACGAAACGGTTTCGTCGGCGGCACCGCGTATACCGCGTCGAAGCACGCGGTTCTGGGATTCAGCCGCTCGCTCATGTTGGAGACCCGGAAGGAGAACATCCGGGTCATCGCCATCTGTCCCGGTTCGGTCGACACCGGTCTGATCCGGGACCAGTCGATGTTGAAGTCCGACCCCCTGCGAATTCTGAAGCCGGCGGATGTAGCCGAGACCATCGTGCACGCGATCAATCTTCCCGAGCGCGCATTGGTGAGCGAGCTGGACATCCGGCCGACGAATCCGTGAGGAACGAGGGAACGTGAGGAACGACGGAACGTGGGGAAGGTGAAGAGTGTGGGGAACGTGCTGGTCTCCCGTTGCATTTGCCGGAACACTCCGTTCGCGGAGCTGCTGGCGCGCGCCCAGGCCCGTGGCTGGAGCCTGGAGGAGTTGATCCAGCAGACCGGCTGTGGCGCTCAGTGCGGCCTGTGCCGGCCGTATCTTCGCCGCATGCTCCGCACCGGCGAAACCGTGTTCCACGAGATCCTGTCCGAGGACGCATGAGCGCGCGGGAACACGCGGCGGCCCTCGGCTTCTGG
>DATKJJ010000263.1:0-3055 GCA_035543695.1 Gemmatimonadales bacterium
GAGAAGAGCGAGGGTGGCTGGGTCGGTGATGGATCGGCCCAATGCATCCCGCTCGTGACTCAAGGTCGTTTCACCGGCCAGTACGCCGATCTGCCGGTCATCGTCCCCCGGGCCCCAGTGATTGCCGATCGACCTTCCAGCCAGCTGACATACGAGAGGATCGCTGGCGGCCAACGCCCCTAGGAAACGGGCCACTGTCGAGGAGTCTGCCGCCGGCTCGGGGGGTTGAAAGCCGACCCAGGGATCGACGTCATCGTAATCCGGGTGATGCGCCTGGGCCGGCAGGGCGGTCGCCGCACAGCCGAGCAGGAGAAGGGCTGTAACGCTGGCGACCAGACTTGGTGTGTGCATGGCTTGGCTCTCGAGCTGTGGCATTCCGGGAGATCCCGGCACCGGTGATTGCGAGCTTGGATAGAGAGTTCGACCAAAGCGTTGCAATCCTCACCTGTCTTGTAAGGTCTAACGGTGCCGACAATCAATCGATAATTTTGACTGTCGCCGCGAATGCTGCGGAGCGTGAACAGCAGGAGAGAGGGTTCGTGTATGCTCGGTCCTAAAGGGCCGTTTTGTCAGAGCTGCGGCATGCCGCTCAATCGGGACCCCGCCGGCGGAGGCAGCAATGCCGACGGAACCCGGAGCACCGAGTACTGCAGCCATTGTCTTCAGGACGGCAGGTTTACCGAACCGAATATGTCGGTGAATGAGATGATGGCGAGAGTTGAGGGAAAGCTCCGCGAGATGCACCTGCCCAGCCTGGTGGCTCGCCGGTTTGCCCGGGAGATTCCCAAGCTGCGGCGGTGGCAGCAGGCTCCGGCCGGTCAGTCCGGCTGACCCTTAACGAAAGGTGCCGGGACTGACCTGATAAACGATATGAGGATTCCCGACATCCTCCTCCGGGGCCCAGAACCCCAGCTGCTCGCTCCAGCGAACTGACTGCAGCCGCCGTCCCCGCAGGGTGAGAAACCCTCCCGCTCGAGTGGTGACCACCCCCAGATTCCGAAGATCTCGCAAGTTCCTGAATGAGACCCTGGCCCTTTCGGCGACGATACGGCGAGCGGCGGTGGGACCGATGCCAGGCACCCGCAGCAGCGATTCGGGTGGGGCCGTGGTTACTTCGACTGGGAACACCTCGGGATACTGCAGCGCCCAGGCGGTCTTGGGATCCTGAGCCAGTGGAAGATTGCCGTTTTCCGCGTACACCACGTCGTCAGGCGCGAACCCGTAGTCGCGCATCAGGTACGCCGCCTGGTACAGGCGATGCTCCCGCAGCGCCGGCGCGGCCCGGGCGTTTTCCAGAGGAGTGTCGCTGATTGGGCGAAAGGCGCTGAAATGAGGGTGGTGAAGGCCACCGCCGGCGCGCAATCCGCTGATGGTGTTCAGCAGGGTCTGGTCGGTATCGGTGGTGGCCCCAACCACGAACTGAATCGTCATCCCCGCCGTCCCGCCGGGATGCAGCGGGTCTCTTGGCCTCCCGTAGGCCTGAGCCTCCCGCTCTTGGACAATCCGCTGTCTGACCCGTTCGTAGTTGTTCAAAGTTGTGGCGAAGCTCTTTTCCGGCGCGATCTGCATCAGACTGCTGCCGCAGGGCGTCTCGAAGTTGAGCGAGATGCGGCTGGCGAGCGAGGTGAGCCGATCGATCTGATCGGTTTCACCGCCGGCGACCAGCTTTACATGGATGTATCCCGGAAAGCGGTGGTGCTCGCGCAGGAGCTCCAGCACCTGGATGAGATCGTCCATGATCTTGACCGGGCGCCCGGGAATCCCGGTGGTAATGAAGAGCCCTTCGCACCATCCCCGCTGATGTGCCGCCAGGAAAATGCGCACCAGCTCTTCCGGCTTCAGCAGGGTGCGGGGCATGGGCCGGTCCCGTCGCATGGGGCAGTAGTGACAGTTGTAGCTGCACGCGTTGGTCATGAGAATGCGCAGCAGCGACATCCGGGTGCCAGGCAGGGGCCGCAGGTGCCGGATGTTCAGGGGACGAAGGGCGCCCACGTCTTTGGTGTGCTGAAGCCGGGGCGGCAAACCCTCCCGGTCGTCTGCGGCCAGGGACATCAGGAGGTCCAGCTTTTCTTCGAGATTCATGTGCTCCTCCTTCGACTGACACACAGTACCCGAAGAAATCCCGAAAATCAACCCCTCACGGCGATGTATACTAGGGAAACGTCTTGCCCTGGAGAGCCATGACTTCGAGTACCACCCAGACCTCTGCGCCACCTGCGCCCCGCACCAGGTACCCGACCGTCCGCAACTTTGTGGGGGGCAGGATCTCATCGAGTACCGCACCGTCTCAGCTCGAAGTCGTAAACCCGAGTGACGGCAGCCTTCTCTCCCATGTGCCACTCTCCTCCACCTCTGACCTGGCGGCAGCGATCGACGCCGCGGCAGCAGCGTTTCCCACGTGGAGCACGACGCCCATCAAAGAGCGGGTACAGATCTTCTATCGCTATCGCAGCTTACTGGAGCAGAACCGGGCCGAGCTGGCCGGGCTGATTTCTGAAGAACACGGAAAGATCGAGAGTGAGGCGGAGGCCGAAATAGCCAAGGCGATCGAGTTGACCGAGTTCGCCTGTTCGCTTCCCCAGATTGCCACGGGCGAGGTGCTGGAGGTGAGCCGCGGGGTGGAATGCCGGATGGACCGGCATCCGATCGGCGTCGTGGCCTCGATCGCTCCGTTCAACTTTCCCAGCATGGTGCCCCACTGGACCATTCCGAACGCGATCGCACTGGGCAACTGCCTCGTCCTCAAGCCTTCGGAACAGGTCCCGCTCAGCGCGCAGCGCATTGCCGAGCTCCTGACCGAGGCTGGTCTTCCGCCGGGTGTGTTCAACGTCATACACGGCGGTCAGGAGGTGGTGGAAGGGATCTGTGATCACCCAGGCATAGCGGCGGTCAGTTTTGTGGGCTCGACCCGAGTCGCCAAGCTGGTATATCGCCGGGCCACGGCCAACCTGAAGCGGGCCCTGGCTCTAGGAGGCGCCAAGAATCACCTCTTCGTGCTGCCGGATGCCAATCCCGACATGGCTGCCGCCGGTGTGCTGGCCTCGATGTCGGGGTG
>DATKJJ010000264.1:0-5508 GCA_035543695.1 Gemmatimonadales bacterium
TTGTGGCAGGAGACTTCCACCAGGGAGCCAGCTCCATCCGGGGAAGCCCTTTCGGAGTAACTGGGGGCGGGCTCCAAACTTGCGAGGCAGCTTTCACTCCCCCGTCCCCTGCCGAAGCGGAACAGGCAACTCCTTGAGTCAACAGTCATTGCGGGATTGGTCCCGGCCCGATGGACGAATTGTCAGGCGGGGGCAGTGCAAAACGCGCCCGGGCTACGGGAGCTGCGCATTCCTGATCGGCTGCCTGGCCCTGCTTGTCGCCGGCCCTCTACCTGCCCAACAGGCTGAGGCGGATGAAGCCTGGTCCCACGCGCAGTATGAGGTGGCACGCGCGGCATATCAGCGTGTCTTGGCGCAGGAGCCCGGGAACGTACGAGCCAATCTTCGAATTGGCGTCATGTTCTCCTGGGAGAACAAGCTCGACTCTTCGCTGGTGTACATGGCCCGAGCGCGCGTGGGGGATCCGGCAGACGTCGAGATTCGGCTGATTCAGGCCCGGATCCTGGCCTGGGACCAGCAGTACGACGCGGCTTTGCTGCGATACGACAGCGTTCTGGCAACTCACCCAGGTTTGCGCGATGCTTCGCTCGGACGAGCTCAAACGCTTGCCTGGGCGGGAAGATTGGAACAGTCGCGCTCTCTCTATGCGCAGATTCTGGCCCGCGACTCCACCGATGTGGAAGCCATGCTGGGGCGGGCACGGGTCAGCGCCTGGAGCGGCGATCTTGCATCCGCCGAGGAGGCCTATCACCAGCTGCTCACCCGGGATTCTCGCGATCTCGAGGCGAGAGTCGGCCTGGGGTACGTGTACCTCTGGCAGGGCAGAGAGGCCGCGGCCGAACGCCAGGCGAGCTACGTTCTGGCCATCGACCCGAACCACAAGGGCGCGCAGGAGCTGCATCGGGTTGCCCGGGAGGCCTCGCGGCCGTCGGTCGATGCCTCGGTGAATTGGAGCAACGACTCGGATGAGAACACGAGCTTTTGGCAGACACTAGGATCCACAGCGACCCTGGGGCAAGGCGTATGGGTGTTCGGATCGGTCAATGCGCTCGAGACCAGCGATCCGGTGCGGGAGGCAACCCGGGTCGGCGGTGAGGCGGGACTTTCCTATCGGACGGCAAAGGTGCAGCTGCAAGGTGCCGGAGGAGCCCGCAGGCTTACGCCCGAGGTGGCCCCACCTCGAACCGCGGCAACCTACCGCGCTCGGGCGAGCTATCGCCCGGTGTCTCGGCTGGGAGTCAGTCTGGGCTACTCCCGGCAGCCTTTCGACGAGATCGCGGCGCTGATCGAGCAGGGGCTCGACATCGAGTCGCTGGAGGCGGGGGTGGACGTAAAACCAACAACCACTCTCACCCTGTACGGCGGGGCGGGCGGCGCCTGGATCACAGACGGAAACAGCCGCACCAGCTTCTCGGCAGGTCTGAACCAGAAGGTTGCCCGCAAGTTTGTGGTGGGAGTATTCGGCCGAACACTGAGCTACGAGGAGCAAGGAGTAGGATACTTTTCACCGGACCGTTTCTCCTTGATCGAGGGAACCGCCGGCTATTCCCACGAATCGGGAAACTGGGCCGCCAGTCTGAGTGGAGGACTTGGCGCTCAGCAGATCGGCGAGGAAGGAGCAGCGCAATCCGAGTGGCACCTCGAGGGCCGGGTTGGGCCGCGATGGGGTAGTGGGAACCGAATCGAGCTGTTCGGACTGGTGACCAACAGTGCCGTCAGCAGCACGACCGGAGCCTTCCGCTATAGGACCGCGGGGCTGATCGCACGGATCGGCCTATAGTCGCAGGAAACGCTGGATGCGCGTTCTGGTGATAGGCGGGACCAATTTCATAGGCCCCCACGTCATAACCCAGCTGCACCGGCAAGGCCACGAGGTCACGGTCTATCACCGTGGGGTGCACGAGCCCGACCTTCCCTCCGCTGTGCGCCACATCCACAGCTCCAGAGCAGCCATCCCGATTCTGCATTTCCCCTCTGCACTGAGTGCACCTTCTCCCGACGTGGTGGTGCACATGTTCCCGGTGGGAGCGGATGATACCCGCGCCGCAGTCGCAAGATTTATCGGAATGACCCAGCGAATAGTGGCCGTGAGCAGTGGGGACGTGTATCGAGCCTACGGCAGACTGTTGAACACCGAGCCGGGGCCCCCGGAGCCGATGCCGCTCCAGGAAGACGCGCCGCTCCGCGAGACGCACTTTCCATATCGCCAGGCTGCGGCCGGCCCGATGGATTGGACATACCACTACGACAAGATTCTGGCGGAACGGGCGTTGTTGGAGAGCCGCCTCCCTGCCACCGTGCTGCGACTGCCCGCAGTCTATGGCCCAGGCGATCCGCATCATCGGCTTCGGCCGTATGTAAGGCGGATGCAGGATCAGCGGCCGGTGATCCTGATCGATGCCCTGCAAGCCGGATGGCGCTGGACGCACGGGTATGTAGAGGATATCGCGCGGGCCATCGCAGCGGCCGTGGTGGATCCGCGAGCAACGGGGAAGGTTTACAACGTGGGTGAAGCGTCTACCCCCACCATGGCCGAGCGGATTCATCAGATCGGGCGCTTGATGGGCTGGCGGGGGCAGCTCAGATCAATGGACAGGGAGCGGTTGCCTCGGCACCTGCACCTGCCGTACGAGGCGCGGCAGGATTTGGTGATGGACAGCCGGCGAATTCGCGTCGAGCTGGATTACACAGAGGCTGTGAGCGAGGAAGAGGCCCTCAGGCGTACCATCGAGTATGAGCAGCGCAGCCAGGTCGTGCCGGGCGACCCCGGCGCTCAGGAGTATGCGGCGGAAGACCAGGCGGTTCAGCGGGGCGATACGTAAGTCTCGAAGAAGCCCGCGCCTGAATCGCTCACTGTTTCCCCCAATACTCTTCCCCGGAGGGTGAAGCGCCCTCGCATCTGGAGGAAGGCTCGCCGAAAGCCCTCGGCATTGCTGGGCGTGGCCAGCGCGTCTTCCACCTCCACGGCCAGGCGGAGAGAATCCTGGTCCCGCGTCGCCACCAGATCGAACCGGCTGGGAGCAGTCAACTCGGGGCGAGCCCGAGTGGGACGGAATCCAGTGTAATGGATGTTGTTGAAGCGCAGCACCTGCTTGACTCCCAGCGAGTCCTCCAGAGTGAGGAAAAAAGGAGAGCGGACCGCGGCTCCTTCGCTTTGGTTCCGCTCCGGCCCATATACTCCGCCATACAGCAGGGCCAGGCGTTTACCCTGCCCCGCGCCCCACTCCCAGGTGACGTCACGCCAGACACCCCAGTTGTGATCGTGATAGGCAGGAACCTGATGAAATTTCCGGCAGCGCCCTGCCACGCAGATGAAGCCGGAGGCATGAGCGACCAGGCCGGGAACGACGTAGCCGGAGACGAACTCGTCACTCCGCAGCTCGACCGGCGGGAAATAGCGGTTGGACGCGGGCTGCAGGATGACATCGATTCGTACCGTCCCCGCGGATCCCGACGCGCCGCCTATCAGATGGTACACGCCACGCCGCTGGGTCACCGAGCTTCCCCCCACGATCAAATCTGCCCGGGTAGTGTCGAGTCGGACCCGCTGGGACGGCTCCCGCAGCAGAAAACGGTGATACTTCCCATCGGCTTGCCGGTGCGTCACCAGCAGCTGGCCACCCCAACGTCCCGCTGCCGTCGGGTCGTGCTGGTCCCGAGGGATCTCGCCCCCTACCAGATAGGTGATGTACCACCACTCGTTTTCCGAGGGGACAATGTTGAAGTAGTGCCACTCGCCCCAGGTGGAGTCGGCGACGGGTGGAATGTGGAAGCGATCGAGCTCGTCGTAGAGCTGCTGGCTCGACGGGGCGAGGTAAGCCGAATCAGCCGGACTGTCTCTCCATGAACCGGCAACGAGGTTCAATCCCGACCCAACGCTCGCGGCCCGGCTGGGAATTTCGCCTCCCGCTCTGACGGGCAGCACGCGATCACCTCGTTGGAGATAGAGAAGCTTGCCTTCAACCGCCGGGGAAACGGTCCGTACCAGGTTCTGCTGACGCGCTCCGCCGAACACCTGGCGGACGAGGAAGCGGGCCCGCTCAACCCCAAAGAACATGCTGCCGATTCCACCGGTTCTCATGGCTTCCACATCGATCCCCTGAGGCAGGACCGTCACCTCTCCTCCCCCTACCAGAGACACATCGCGCGATTGGTCCAGCATGGCCTGGCCAACGGAGAGGAGGACGATCATGACCCCCACTCCGAGGGAAAAACCCAGGAGCAGGAAGAGAGAACGGAGCTTCCGGACCAACAAATGCCGGAAAGCAAGTGTGGCTATCACGCGGTAGAAGCGGGGAGCCCAGAAACCGCGGACGATTCCGCGCGCTCGGGGATGACGATGTGGCCGTCCAACATGTGAACGATCCGATCGGCCTGCTCTGCCAGCCGGTCGTCGTGAGTGACCACCACCAGCGTAGTTCCGTCCTGATTCAGCCGGCGGAAAAGATCGAGGATCTCGTGGCCGGTAGCCGCGTCCAGCTCCCCGGTGGGCTCATCGGCCAGGAGGAGCGCCGGCCGGTTGGCCAGGGCACGAGCTATGGCCACTCGCTGCATCTCTCCGCCTGAGAGCTGCGTTGCCCGGTGGCGGGCCCGGTGCTCCAGCCCTACATAGCCCAACAACTCCAGGGCTCGAGCGCGCCGCTGTTCCCGGGGCACTCCGGCTTCCGCCATGGGAAGCTCCACGTTCTCTTGCGCCGTCAGCACAGGAAGCAGGTGAAATCGCTGGAAAATGAACCCCAGCCGAGTCAGCCGAAGACGGGTGAGCTCGCGATCGGAGAGTGTTTGCAGAACCGTCCCCAGGATCTCTACCGTGCCCGAGGTCGGGAAATCGATTCCGCCGATGAGCTGTAGCAGGGTGGACTTGCCGCTGCCGGAGGGGCCGACCACCGCCACGTACTCACCGGCGCCAATCTCCAGTGACACCCCTCGCAAGGCATGCACGGCTTCGCCGTACATCGGGTAATCCTTCCGAAGGTCGCGCGCGACCAGCACCGGCCGGCTCATGCCGCCTCGGCTCGAAGCACTGCGGCGATGTCTGCCCGCGAGGCGAGCCAGGCCGGATACAGCGCAGCCAGAGATCCGGTCAGGAACAGGACCAGCGCTGCTCTGGTAAGGCTCTCCCGCCGGGGCACGAAGAAGGAGAATGCAGCGGGGAGGCCGGGAAAGCTGGTCAGGATACTGTCGAGGTAGCGGGCCGTGACCAATCCGAGCAGGATACCCAGGACCGATCCGACGACAGTGAGAGATAAACCCTGCAGCAGCACCTCGCGCACCACGGTAGCACGGCTGATACCGATAGCGCGCAGCGTTGCGATCTCTCCCAGTCGCTCGTTGACCGTGATGGTGAGCAGTGTCGCGATCAGCAGCACCGTCACGATAAGGCTCATGGTCCCGAGGATGTAGGAGAGCTGCCGAAAGTAGACCAGCCGCTGCTTGAACTCGCGCACCAGGTCGGCCACGCTGCTCACTTCAACCTGAGGGAACCGCTCGCGCAGAGTTTTCGCCACC
>DATKJJ010000265.1:0-7197 GCA_035543695.1 Gemmatimonadales bacterium
CCGGCTCTGGACCATGCGCCAGTTTGCCGGGTTCGGCACCGCCGAAGACACCAACGAGCGCTACAAGTTCCTGCTGGAGCGGGGACAAACCGGCCTGTCCGTGGCCTTCGACTTCCCCACGTTGATGGGCTACGACTCCGACCACCCACGCTCCGAGGGCGAGGTAGGCAAGTGCGGCGTCGCCATTTCCAGCCTGGCCGACATGGAAACCCTGTTCGACGGCATTCCGCTCGACCGGGTCTCCACCTCGATGACGATCAACGGCCCGGCGGCAATGTTGTTCTGCTTCTACGTCGCCGCCGCCGAGCGACAGGGAGTGCCCATCGCCGATCTGCAGGGCACCATCCAGAACGACATCCTCAAGGAATACATGGCGCAGCACGCCTGGATCTTCCCGGCGGAGCCCGCCCTCAAGATCATCGTCGACTTGTTCGAGTGGGCGGCCGAGCACACGCCGAAGTGGAACACCATTTCGATCTCGGGCTACCACATCCGAGAAGCCGGGTCCACGGCCATCCAGGAGCTGGCGTTCACGCTGGCCAATGGGTTCAGCTACGTGGAGCACGGCGTGGCTCGCGGGCTCGATGTGGACAGCTTTGCGCCTCGGCTCTCGTTCTTCTGGGACGTGCACAACGATTTTTTCGAGGAGATTGCCAAGCTGCGGGCGGCTCGACGGATCTGGGCCCGGCACATCCGTGAGCGCTACGGGGCCAAGGACCCCCGCAGCTGGAAGATGCGCTTTCACTGCCAAACCGCGGGTGTGACGCTCACGGCGCAGCAGCCGCACAACAACGTGGTGCGGGTCGCCTATCAGGCGCTCGCGGCGGTGCTGGGCGGCACCCAGTCGCTTCACACCAACGCGCTGGATGAAACGCTCGCCTTGCCAACCGAAGAGTCGGTGAGAATCGCGCTCCGCACCCAGCAGATCATCGCGTATGAAACTGGAGTGTCCAACGTCGCCGATCCGCTGGGTGGGTCGTACTATATCGAGAAGCTCACCGATGAGCTGGAGCGAGAGGCGGAAGCGTTGTTCGCTGAGATCGAGGCGCAGGGCGGCGTGGTAAAGGCCATCGAATCGGGATGGTTCCAGCGGCAGATCGCCCACTCCTCCATGCGCTTTCAGGCTGAGCTGGAGCAGGGCAGACGCACCATCGTCGGCGTCAACGATTTCGTGGAAGAGGCCGAGGCGCCGGTAGAAATTCTGAAGGTGGGTGACCAGGCCGAGCGGACCCAGCGGGAGCGGATGGCCCGCCTCCGCGCCACCCGCGATCCAAGTCTGGTCTTCCAGCGGCTGGAGGCACTCCGCCAAGCCGCCGCCGAAGACAGGAACATCATACCGGCCATGCTGGATTGCGCCCGGGCGTACTGTACGCTCTACGAGATCCGGCATGTGCTCGAGGACATTTATGGGAGCTATCGCGAGCCGGTCTTTTTCTAAAGAGCCTGCGCCGAGCAAACGAGCGAGGGAACGGGAAAGACGGGAGGGGCGGGAAGGACGTGAAGGGGTCGCAACCGACCAGTTCAGCCGAGGAAACGGTGCCCGGGTGGGCCTGGACGGGCAGGGGCCAGCTCGGCTGTTGGAGCGGCTAACCCGGATCCGGCCCGATTCCCATCGGGTGGTCAGCTGCTATCTGAAGCTGGAGCCGAGGGACCGCAGTCGGGGAAAGTATTTGATCAAGCTGAAAAACCGGATCAAGGCTGCGGTGCGTGGCCTGCCCCGCCTGGGCCTGGACCGCGACATATCGGAGCCGGTCTTGCGGGACCTGAACCGGATCCAGCAGTTTCTCAGGACATCCGGGAATCTGCCGTCAACTCAAGGAGTTGCGGTCTTTGCCTGCGAAAGAATCGAGCTCTTTGAGGCAGTGGCGCTGCCGGTCGTTCACCGGTCCCGCCTCGCTATTGATGGCACCCCGTTGGTCCGAGAGCTGGCTTCGGTGGAAGACGAATTCGGGCGGCTTCTGACCGCAGTGGTCGATCGGGCGAGTGCGCGGTTCTTCGAAGTCACCGCATACAACACGCGGGAGCTCCCCGGCCTACGCTCCAACAGCACCCGCGGTAAGCGATTTCACGGCGATCAGGATGGCTCCGGCGGTTGGGGCGAGCACACCTACAACAATCGCATTCGCCAGGAAAAGCAGCGCCACTACGAGGCCATTGCCCGCGAGTTGTTTACCATCGACCGC
The DNA here is from genome assembly GCA_035543695.1 of Gemmatimonadales bacterium. GTDB lineage: Bacteria > Gemmatimonadota > Gemmatimonadetes > Gemmatimonadales > GWC2-71-9 > CAVVWJ01. Next base: position 2,184 of record DATKJJ010000265.1, read on the forward strand.
CGGCAGCCGGCCCACGGCATCGTGCTCGCTGGACCCGGCCCGGAAGCCGGCGCGGTGAAGCCCTTCCTTCACACCTATCTCACCGAGCGGCTGATCGGCACTGCCCGGCTCAATCCCAAAAACGTGACCCTCTCCGCGGTGCATGACACGACGCTGGCAGTGCGCGAGGAGTATGAGCGCGCGTCGGAGCGGGCACTGGTGCATGAGATGCTCGAAGGATTGGGGACCGGCTGGGGAGTAAACGGCCTCACCCCAACGCTACGCGCCCTGTCGCGCGGCCAGGTCCGCTCCCTCCTGGTAGACGCCGACGCCAGTCAACCGGGCTTCCGCTGCGGGGATTCGGGCCGTCTGGCGCTCAACGAACGGGAGTGCCGTGGCGAAGGCGAGCCCATCCCGATTCTGGATCTGGTGGACGATGCAATCGAAGAGGCGCTCCGGCAGGGAGTGGACGTCAACGTGGTTTACGAGCCTGAGGCCCGCGTAGCCATTGACGGTCTGGGCGGACTGCTCCGCTTTCGTTGAGCAAGCGGCCGGGAGCGGGACTCCGCGCGGTACTGTTCGACGCGGGGAACACCTTGGTCTTTCTCGACTACGCGCGCCTGGCCGAAGAGGTCGGCGCCGCCCTTGGGCTCCCGCTGACCGGCGAAGGTCTGGCTCGTCACCGCGCCGCGGCCACCCGCGCTATGGAGTCCGCCACTGGCGGTGATCGTCACCGGGCCGCAGCCTACCTCGAGTCCTTGTTCCTGCTCAGCGGCGTTCCGCCCGAATCCCTGGACCAGGTGCGCGACTGCCTCAGCCGCATGCACGGGGAGCGTCATCTCTGGTCGGTGCTGGCAGACCGCTCGGCCGAGTCGCTGGCCCGGTTGCGTCAGGCAGGCCTCAAGCTCGCTGTGGTGTCCAACAGCGACGGCAGAGTCGAGCAGGCTCTCGCCGCCGCCGGTGTCCGCCATTACTTCGACGTGGTGATCGACTCGGCCCTGGTAGGTGTGGAGAAGCCGGATCCGCGTATCTTCCACGCGGCCCTGGAGGCACTTGGCGTCGCACCAGAGGAGGCGCTGTACGTGGGCGATCTCTACGATATCGATGTACTCGGAGCCCGAGCGGCGGGTCTGGATGCCGTGTTGCTGGCAGGCTCGGACCATACGACCGGGCTCGACTGCCGGGTGACCGCTTCCATTCCTGACCTGGTGGATGACCTTCTCTCCCCCAACACACGCCATGGCAACTAAACCAACCCGGCCGATCCGCGTTCTCGTTGCCAAGCCCGGTCTGGACGGCCACGATCGTGGGGCCAAGGTGGTCGCCGCCGCGCTCCGCGACGCGGGCATGGAGGTGGTGTACACCGGCCTGCATCAAACGCCCGAGATGATTGCCACAGCGGCGGTGCAGGAGGACGTGGACGTGGTTGGCCTGTCGATTCTCTCCGGCGCCCACATGACCTTGTTCCCCCGCGTGCGCCAGCTCCTCGAGCAGATGGGCCGCCCCGACACCCTGGTCACCGGCGGCGGCATCATTCCTCCCGAAGACATGGCAGCCTTGCAGCAGCAGGGTATCGGACGGCTGTTCGGACCAGGCACGACCACCTCCGAGCTCATCGAGTACATCGAGTCGTGGGCCGCGTCGCACCTGGAGTCATGAGCCCGGCGGCAGGGCGCCTGCGCACGCTGACTGAGGAATATCAGCAGCTGGCGCAACGCCTGAAGCTGGGAGGTGGCTCGGCCCGAGTAGCCAAGATGCACCAGCAGGGAAAGCTTGCCCCGCGCGAGCGGGTGGAGCGGCTGCTGGACAAGGGCTCGCCCTGGCTCGAGCTGGGACTGCTGGTGGCCTACGACCAGTACGAGGGGCAGGCTCCCGGCGCGGGCGTGATCACCGGAGTGGGGCTGGTCGAAGAGCGCGAAGTCGTGGTGGTGGCGAACGACGCCACGGTAAAGGCGGGCTCGTGGTGGCCCGAGACCATCAAGAAAATTCTGCGGGCGCAGGAAGTGGCGATGCGGCAGCGGATCCCCATCGTCTATTTGGTGGACAGCGCCGGCGTGAACCTCCCCTATCAGGGAGGAGTATTCCCCGGACAGTACGGCGCCGCCCGGATCTTCTACTACAACTCGATCATGCGGCGGTATCTCCATGTGCCGCAGATCAGCGCGGTCATGGGAAGCTGCGTCGCCGGCGGCGCGTACCTGCCGGCGCTGTCCGACGTGATCTTCATGGTCGAGGGTACCAGCTTCATGGGGCTGGGCGGCCCCAATCTGGTGAAAGGCGCCACCGGACAAACTATCGATGCCGAAACCCTCGGCGGAGCCAAGACCCACACCGAGGTGAGCGCGGTGGCGCACTACCGCGCGGCTAACGTCCCCGAATGCCTGGAGCGAATTCGCCAGTACATCGCCCGCCTTCCCCGGCACGAAGGCATCAGCCACCGCACGCTCTCCGCGCGTCCGCCGGCCCGTCCGTCCACCGATCTCTACGAGGTTCTGCCACAGGACCATCGTCTGTCCTACGACATGCGCCAGGTACTCGGGTGCATTCTGGATGGCGGCGAGCTGGACGAGTTCCAGCCCAATGTGGCCCGGGAGATGATCTGCGGTCATGCCCACATCGAAGGCCGGCCTGTCGCTGTTATCGCGAACCAGCGCGGAGTGGTAAAGGGCCAGCCGGGTGAGCGTCCCCGCTTCGGCGGCATCGTCTACACCGGGAGCGCCGAAAAGACCGCGTATTTCATCGAAACGGCGAGCCGGGAGCGGCTGCCGATCCTGTTCGTCCAGGATGTGAGCGGCTTCATGGTCGGCCCCGAAGCCGAGCACTCGGGCATCATCCGGGCGGGGGCACACTTCGTAGAAGCGATGGCCACGGCGGTGGTGCCCAAAATCGTGCTGACCATCAACCACGCATCCGGCGCCGGGTACTACGCCATGGCGGGGCAGGGCTTCGACCCCGATTTCATTCTGAGCTGGCCAACCGGAAGAATGGGCGTGATGGAAGGCGAATCGGCGGTGATGGCGGTGCACGGGGCCGAGCTGGAAAAGGCCAAGCGCGAGGGACGAGAACCGTCGCCCGAGGCCAAGGCTTCCATGGAGTCCATGCGGGCCGACTACGAGCAGCAGCTCGATGCCCGGTTCGCTGCCGCACGCGGATTCGTCGACGCCATCATTACGCCGGAAGAAACCCGCGATTTTCTCGCCTTTACCCTCCGGATCACCGCCAACTACGCCGGTCCTCATCTCGGACCCTTCGTGCTTCCGCAGCTCGACGCGGCCACTCTCCGCTAGGAACTCAATGCCCTGGATTCGCTGCAGCCTCCTTGTTCTGATGCTGACGCTCGCCTGCGCACCGAAGCAACCAGAGCCCGAGTCTCCCCCGCCCAAGCCCAACATCGATCCCGGCCGGGTGGCCACCAAGCCGCCGGAGGTGGCACCCCCCGGCAAGGAGCCGGAAGAGGAGGAGGCGCCACAGCCGATGGTCCCGCCGGAGGCGGCGTACAGCCACGGCTGGATGGCGCTGGGCAGCACCGGGGTTGAGAATTTTCTCCAGCAGCATCCCACGTTCGACGGGCGTGGCGTGCTCATCGGAATTCTCGATACCGGAATCGATCCCGGCATCGCCGGGCTGCTGAAGACCAGCACCGACACGCCGAAGCTGCTGGACCTCAGAGATTTCTCCCATGAAGGATCGGTACCGCTTCGCCCCGTCACCCCGGTCGGCGATTCGATCGAGATTGGGGGACACCGGCTCAGAGGATTCGGCCGCGTGGCCGCCGTGAGCACCGGCGGCCCCTACTACGGGGGCACCATCGCGGAGCTCCCGCTGGGCCAGCCTCCGGCCTCCGACCTGAACGGCAACGGCCGTGACACCGATACCCTGCCGCTGGTCGTCACCCGCGCCACGGACGGTTGGGTGCTCTTTGCCGACACCGATGGCGACGGCTCGCTGGCCGGTGAGCGGCCGGTGCACGACTATCTGATCTCGCGAGAGAGCTTCGGCTGGGCCCGGCGGGGTCGGGCCCCGGGAATGAACCTGGCAGCCAACTTCTCGACCGGCGGAAAGGATCCTCAGCTGGATCTCGTGTTCGACAGCTACAGCCACGGCTCCCATGTGGCGGGGATCGCCGCCGGGCACGATATGTACGGAGTCACCGGTTTCAATGGCGTCGCTCCCGGGGCCCAGCTGCTCGGGCTCAAGATCGCGAACAGCGCCCAGGGCAGCATCACCACCACCGGTAGCCTGGTGCGTGCGGTCCAGTATGCCATTCAGTTCGCGCAGACCCGTCGGCTGCCTCTGGTGCTGAACTTGAGCTTCGGCGTGGGGAACGAGGTCGAGGGCACCGCTCGGATCGATGGGATCATCGATTCGATTCTCGCCGCCAATCCCGCGCTGGTGTTCACCATCAGCGCGGGCAACGACGGCCCGGGCCTTTCCACCATGGGGTTCCCCGGATCGGCCCGGCGGAGCATCAGCGTCGGGGCCTCACTGCCCTCGGCTTTTCTGCCGCCCAACCCCAGCGGGGGCTCGCACGATGATCTGCTGGCCTACTTCAGCTCGCGCGGCGGCGAGGTGGCCAAGCCCGATGTGATCGCGCCCGGCGTGGCGTACTCCACTGTTCCTCGGTGGAATACCGGTCATGAGATCGAGCAGGGCACCAGCATGGCGTCGCCCCATGCCGCGGGACTGGCGGCCCTGCTGGTTTCCCAGCTGGTGCAGGAGAAGCGGGCCATCAACGCCGGCGAGATCAAACAGGCACTCATGGTCACCGCGCGGCCTCTCCCTGGAGCGAGTCTGGTTGACGAGGGAACCGGACTGCCCCAGGTCGCCCAGGCGGCGCAATGGCTGAGCGAGCCGCGCACCATCGCCGATATCGCGGTTCGGGCGCTGAATGAGGAGGGCCGGCCAACCGCGGGGCTGCATCAGAAGGCGCCGTCCGACTCGGTATGGGTTCAGCGGTTCGAGCTGACTCGCTCTGACTCGGCCGCGCGGCAGGTGTACTCGCTTCGTTCCGACGCTCCCTGGGCCTCAGCGCCCG
>DATKJJ010000266.1:0-14292 GCA_035543695.1 Gemmatimonadales bacterium
GTCTTCCGGCGCAGCAATCTGGGAAACTCCGGTAGAGCCGACCGGGTAACCGTTACCCAGATTGCGCGGCTGGCCGGCGCGGAACTGGGATGGGACACGATCCGACAGGGCGCGGAGGTGGATGAGGTGATGCACAGAACGCAACAGCCTGTGGCCGTCATGGAGCCGATCGGGTGAAGATCTTGGTCCTGGCGCCCCATCCCTTCTTCCAGGCGCGGGGTACTCCGCTTGCGGTAAGGCGGGTGCTCGAATTCCTGAGCTCCCGGGGACACCAGATCGACCTCTTGACCTTCCACGAAGGTGAAGATGTCGAAATCGCCAACTGCCGGATTCACCGGATTGCCCGGCCACTCGGCATCCGAAATATCCGGCCGGGATTTTCGGTCAAAAAGGTCGTTTGCGACCTGTTCATGTTCGTGAAGTGCCTGAGGATGGTCCGACGGAACAGCTACGACCTGATCCACGCGGTCGAGGAGGCGGCCTTCATCGCGGCAGCGATGCAGCGTCTGGCGGGCATACCGTACGTCTACGATATGGACTCATCCTTGGCGGAGCAGCTGGTAGACGCGTATCCCGGGCTGCAATTCGCCTTCGCAACACTGCGCCGGTGCGAGGCGGTGGCGGTACGACACAGCCTGGGCGTCCTCACCGTTTGCGCGGCACTGGAAGATGTGGCTCACGGGCACGCACCAGACAAGCCGATCGGCCGGGTGGAGGACACGACTCTGCTGATTCCCGACAATGGCCATTCGGGGAACGGGCACTCCGAAGGCGTCCTGCCCGCTGGGGTTGACGGAAAGAGTCCGATCGCGATGTACGTGGGAAATTTGGAGCACTATCAGGGCATCGGCCTCCTGCTGGAAGGTTTCCGTCACGCGCTGCTTCGCGTGCCGAACGCCCATCTGGTGATCGTCGGAGGGTTGCAGGATGACATTGCCCATTACAGCCGGCGGGCGGTCCAGCTGGGTATCTCCAGTCGGGTGCATTTCCTGGGGCAGCGGCCGATCAGCGACCTGGACGATCTGTTCCGGCGGGCCGACGTGCTGGTCTCCCCTCGGCTCAAAGGCCTCAACACTCCGATGAAGATCTATTCCTATCTCGACTCGGGCACCGCAGTACTGGCCACCCGCCTGCGGACTCACACCCAGGTGCTGGACGATCGAACGGCCTACCTGGTCGAGCCCGATCCTGAAGCCCTGGGTGACGGACTGGCGGAGCTTCTCACCGACCCCGTGCTACGTGAACGTCTGGCCAGCCAGGCAAAGGCCTATGTGCAGCAGGAGTTCACCCCCGAGGCCGCGCATCGCAAGCTGGGCTCGTTCTACACCATGATGGAATCCAAGGCCAGTGGGGCGGGCGCGTGAAGAAGCTGTGGTACAGTCCCACGCTGCGGAGCGTAGTGATTTATGGAGCGTCCGGGCTCGGTTTTGCAGGCGCCAACCTTATCCTGGCGCGGGTCCTGCCCGCCACCGAATACGGTCTTTTTACCCTGGTTGTCGCGCTGACGAATCTCAGTTTTGCGCTGGCGCCTCTCGGTGTGGATGGGATCGTGAACCGCCGCCAGCTCGAGGCGGGTCCGCGCTTGCTCAAGCGCACCCTCACAGCGGCGGCCTTGGTCAGTACGGCTTTCGTGATTATCGCCGAAGTAGGCTACCAGGTGAGCCTCCCGCTCCTGCTCGTTGTGTTCACGTCAACCTTCGCCGGCGGGGCTATGGCTGTGGCCGGGGCTCAATTCCAGAGTGAACAGCGGTATGGGATCTCGCTGAGCCTCACGCAGAGTCCAAACCTGGCCATGTTGGTGGCGGCACTGGCGGTGGTCGTCACAGGGGGGCGCGGCGTCGGGCTGCCGCTTACTATCTGCACGCTGGGATTTGTCGTGGCAGCCTTGTTCGGCTGGTCGGTGCTGTTTCGGGAACGGCGCACGAAGCCGGCGACCGAAAGCTCCTTCCCCTGGGGTGAAGCGCTGTCGTACGCCGGACTGAATGCCGCCGGACTGGTACTGGTCCAGCTCGACCGGCTGGTCATTCCTCATGTCCTGCCACTGCATGACCTCGCCACCTTCGGCGTGTTGGCTGCCATCGCGGGCTCGTTGTTCCGGGTGCTGTCCATGGGGGTGGGATACACTCTCGTTCCCCGCCTTCGCGCCGCGGGAGACGTGCTCCAGCGTCGCCGCCTGGTTGCCCATGAGGCCAAGCTGGTGAGCACCATCGTAGTGGGGGGCTCGGTGGCTATCTGGCTCGCCACCCCCTTCATTCAGCAGTGGTTTCTGGCCGGTAAATACCACCTGACTGGATCACTACTGCTAGCCGCGATTGTAAGCGGGATAGCCAAGATCATGAACTCCTTTACCAAGTCCACAGTCACGGCGCTAGCGACCCCGTCGGAGCTGGCCACCGTCAATTTGCTGGGTTGGGTCTCAGTTGGGCTCGCTATCGTTGCGGCTGTATTCGGCGCTCGCTGGGGCCTGGCCGGGGTGATGTATGGAGTAGCTCTTGGCTGGTTCACTCGAGCACTCACGGCATTTTATTTGACCCTGCGATATCTGAGGCTTCCCAGCGTAGTTCCGGCGACCGCCGGCCTGACCCCGATGGAGGAATAGACATTGGTAGCTTGACTTCCTTCCCATTATGCTCCCTACTTCTAGGGGCCATGCAGGTCCTCAGCGCTCTATCGTCGATTCCTCGCAAGGCAGTACGTCATATGAAACCCCCTCCCATCCTCGTAACCGGGGCAACCGGATTCACCGGAGGCTATCTCGTTCGCGCTTTGGCGAAGACCGGGGCGCCCATCCGAGTGATCGTCCGCTCGGCAGCCAAGGCCAGCGCGCTGCTCCCCGATGTGGAAATTGTGGAGGCCGATCTCACGAATGCGGCGGCGGTATCCAACGCCGTGAAAAACGTCGGCACGATTTATCATCTGGCTGCCGCATACCGGGAAGCGTCACATCGAGAAGATGGCTATCGGCAAATCAACGTCGAAGCCACTCGGAACCTACTCGACGCAGCCGTGACTCATGGTGTGGAGCGCTTCGTGCACTGCAGCACCGTCGGGGTGCTGGGCCATGTCGCCAACCCACCGGCCGACGAGACCACGCCATATGCTCCTGGAGATCCCTATCAGCGGACCAAGTGCGAGGCCGAGATGCTTGCACTCCGCTACGGTCGAGAGCACGGCGTACCGGTAACAGTCGCCCGACCGACGGCCATTTACGGGCCGGGGGACCAACGGCTTCTGAAGATGTTTCGGATGATCGCCAACGGCAGGTTTGTCATGCTGGGCCGCGGAGAGATCTACTATCACATGGTGTTCATAGATGATTTGATCTATGGCCTGAGGCTGCTGGGCGAACACCCTGGGGCGCAGGGGGAGGTCTTCATCATCGGAGGGGAGCAGTATTATCGGCTGGATGCCATTGCCGCGATGGTGGCTGACCAGCTAGGAGTAGCCCGGCCGCATTGGAGGATCCCAGCCTGGCCGGTGCAGATGGCCGGGTCACTCTGCGAGAAGATGTGCGTGCCCTTCGGCATCGAGCCGCCCATCTACCGCCGTCGGGTAGATTTCTTTACCAAGAGCCGCGCCTTCAGCATTGCGAAGGCCCGACAGATCCTCGGCTACCAGCCCCACGTGTCACTCGAGGTCGGGCTCCGCCGCACCCTAAACTGGTGCATCCGCACGGGTCACATCGCGCTGGGTACTGCCATTGCCGCAGTCCCCTGAAACGGCGTGGGCGCTCGCGCTGTTCAACCGTTCGGTTCTCAAGCAGGCCAAGTACCACAGAATCGTGGAGCTGCTTCAGGATCCCACCGGAAGGACCAGTCTGGATATTGGGGCAGACAATGGGGTCATCAGCTACTTGCTGCGCCAGCGAGGCGGCCGCTGGTTCAGCGCCGATCTCGACACTGGGGCGGTTTCGTCTATTAAACAACTGGTTGGAAACGATGTGTACCAGCTGGACGGTAAGACCACACCGTTCTCCGACGCCACATTCGACCAGGTGGTTATCGTAGACTTTCTGGAGCACATCCCTGACGACCGCGGGTTCGTGCAGGAGCTGGCCCGCATCGTCAAGCCGGGCGGCAGGCTGGTCATCAATGTACCCCACATCAAACCCTACTCACTGGTAAATCGGGTTCGCAACCTGATAGGCCTCACCGACCAATGGCACGGTCACCTGCGGTCGGGCTACACGGTCGGGGATCTCACGCAGCTGCTGAAGCCTCACTTTGTGGTTGAGCGGGCAAAAACGTACTCCCGTGCCTTTTCCGAGCTGGTCGATACTCTCCTCAATGGTCTCTACGAGGCGATGCGCCGCCGGACGGAGGGGCGAATGATGTCGCAAAAGGGCACTCTCGTTACCCGCGACGCTATGGAGAAGCGCCAAAAGCAGTTTGTCTTGCTTTCGGCAATGTATCCCTTGCTGTGGATGGTGGCACGGATGGACGTCCTCCTCCCGCTCCAGACCGGCTACAAGCTGATCGTACAGGCCCGCCGCACTGACCTTGGCCGGATGGATGGGGAACCGCTCCGCGGAGAAATCGAGGGGAGGCCGTGAGCTACACTTCCGCCTATACCGAACACTATCACAAAAAGGGCGCCTTCGGTGAGCCCTACGATCGCTCTCTCGAGAACCCTTTTGAGCTGGCCATCTTTCAGCTAGAGCACGGGATCCTGCTGGAACTCTTCCGCCGTCTCCGCGCTTCGGATCCCGCGACCCGCTATCTGGATTTTGCTTGTGGCACCGGGCGCATTCTCGCGGTATTCAAGGATGTGATTCACTCCAAGGTCGGCGTAGACACCAGCCCGGGACAGCTGGACGTGGCCCGCCAGAAAGTGCCGGACGCGGAGCTCCTCTGCGGCAATGTGGTGACCACTCCCGAGCTGCTGGGCGAGCGGCAATTCGATCTCATTACCAGCTTTCGGCTGCTCCTGAATCTGGAGCCGGCCAACCGCGCTCCCATCCTTCGAGCATTGCGAAATCGCCTGGGTGCCGACGGGTATCTGGTAGTCGACAACCATATGAATCGGTATTCGATACTGGGATGGATGGCACTTCTGGCGCACCGGGTGCTACGGATTCCTAAAAAGCCAATGGTTCCTCCTGGCCGGCGCGGCATCATTTCCACTATGTCAGAGCGTGAGATGCGCCGGTCCCTGGCGGCTGCCGGCCTGCAGGTCCGTGAAATCCATCGCATCTTCGTGCTGCCGGGGCACGATTCGCTGCTGGTTCTACCCCCGCGTTGGCTGGTTCCTCTGGAGAGGATCCTCAGCCGGATTCCGCTGATCAACAGACTGTCGAAGAACCAGATCTACGTCTGTAGCGGCATTCAGCAAACCTCCCCGTGAGCGGTCCTCGAATTCTGTACTGGGTCTTTAACTACATGCCCCAGTGGGAGGCCGTATCAAAGGAGGTAGCATCATTACTTCAGGGATTGGACGGCACGGTCAATGGCACACTGGTAAGCCTCAACACCAAGTATCTCGACCTCCACCTCACCGGACCAGAGAAGCGCATCCCGCTGCCCCACGCCCTGCCATTGTACCCTTTCCTAAGACCGTACGTCGCGCGATTCGACATCAACCATCTGTTTGCCTCGGGTGGAGAGCGACTCCTCACGCCCATGATCTCCCGGTACAAGGGCGTGCTCACCCTCGCCAAGGACACCACCAGTCTCGGTAGCTTCGAGCGCAACAGGACGGCGCTGGGCAAGATGAAAGCGATCGTGGTACAGGCCAGACGAGACCGGGAAATCCTGCGCCAGATAGGCCTACGAGAGGAGTTGCTCCGGGTGATTCGGCCAGGAATTCCGATCCAGCCCTACAGCGAAGCCGCGGGGCCGTTCACCATTCTATTCGCCTCGAGTCCATTGACGGCCGACGATTTTCTATCCCGCGGCGTTCACTTGATTCTCCGCACATCCGCTCTGCTGCCGGACATCCGGTTCCTGTTGGTGTGGCGCAAGCGCCACCTGGCCAAACTGAACCAGATACTCGCGGAGGTGCGGCCTCACAATGTCGACGTCGTCAACGGGCTGGTTGAGGACATGTCATCGATCTACAATCGGGTACACGCCACCATTCTGCCTGGCCTGGAGTACCGGAGCTTTATCCCCTGCCCCCGCAGCGGGCTGGAGTCACTGGCGCACGGCAAGCCTCTGCTGTTAAGCCATCTCGTCGCCCTGGCCGAGTCGGTGGTGTCTTCGCAAGCCGGAATTGCCTTCGAGCCAACCATTCAGGGTCTGGTTGGTGCCGTACAAGAGCTTCAGCGGGATTATCTGGCTTACCAGGCAAACACGCAGCGGTACATAGCCAATAAGTTCTCACCTGCTACGCACCTCGCCCTTTACCAAAGACTCTATCAATCGCTCTAACGAGGTGACGCTGTGGCAGCACTCTATGGAATCCTCGGAGAAGCCGATGGAGGGGAAATCAGGGCGATAGGTCGACGGCTGACCCATCGCGGGGCTGAGCAGACAACCTGGTCTCCGACCGACGTTCTCCACCTTGGCATGGGAACAAGTGGTAGCGTCGTGGAAGCTCTTGTCGGAGGCCCCATTGTCTTCGATGGCTGGATCGACAACCGGAGCCAACTCCGGTCCCTTCTCAAGCGGGCTCCCAAACCCTCTCTGGGGTCGGGAGACGACGCCTTCCTAGTCCTAGAGCTTTTTTCTGAGCTGGGCTGCGCCGCATTCCAGCACATCGCCGGTCAGTTTGCGTTGGCCCTTTGGGACCAAGCCAACCGGCGGCTGCTGCTCGCACGGGATCGGATCGGATACGCACCCCTCTACTTCACCGTTGATCGCGGCCGCGTCATCTTCGCCAGCGAATACAAGGCTCTCCTTGCTATTGACGAGCTTCCCGCTCGACCCAATCGAGATGCCATACAGGTTATCCACTCCACCAAGTGGATGCTTCCGGGCGCTACATGTCTGGAAGGTGTCTATCCGGTCGCCCCGGGGACCTGGATGGCCGTGGAGCCGCACCGGATGTCCACGGCTCGCTTCTGGGACCTTCCAATCCAGGTGCACCAGCAGGAGGAGGAACGCCATGTCAGCGGGCTCCGAGAGGCATTTCTGGAGACGCTGCGGCGTCAGACAGAGCCATATCAGCGGATCGGGATCTCTCTCAGCGGAGGCCTGGACTCTGCGGTGATGGCAGCCGGAGCTCGGCATGTATCCCCCGACAAAGAGATCCACACCTTCAGCGCCGGCTACGGTCCCGATGATAAAGAGCTGATCAACGCAGCCCGGGTGGCCCAGGAACTGGGAACGCTCCACCACCCACTCATCCTCGATCCGGATGATTTGCCCGATCTGTTGCCGTGGATGGTTTGGCACATGGAGGAGCCCATCGGGAGGGAGGATATCGCCTACCTCTACGTGGCCGCACGGGAAGCCGCGCGACATGTGGAACTGATTCTCACCGGTTTCGGCTTTGATGGCCTGTTTGCCGGACTGCCGAGACATCGCGTAGCGGATGTGGCGCTCCATGTCCCGCCTGCAGCCGGAGCGCTTCGGGAGTTTTACGACTACACTGTGCGGGGGGTGGAGCCTCGAGGCCTGGGAGGCCGCGCCCTCAAGACTCTGTACTTCCGGGGCACCGATTTCCCAGCCCCCCAAGTGCAGGGCGCGGCGGCGTTGGAGCCACTATCAGGATTTCGAACCGAGGGAGACCAGCCGCTGAGCCAGTTCTTGCGGAAGGGATTTCTGGTGTTGCCGTATCAATCTCCAGTGGAGCGGTTGTACACGGCGGCAGGGGTGCGGTTCAACGCTCATCACACCGACCCAGCTTTTTTGGCCACCGCCTTTTCCATTCCCGACCGGCTGAAAATCAGGGGTCGTACCCAGAAATACGTGCTTAGGAAGGCGTGCGCGGGCCTCCTGCCAGCCTCCATTCTCAACTATGGAAAGAGCTTCAACCGTTTAAAGCACGATCTCCACTTGAGCGCGGTGCTGGATGCGATGGCCGAAAAGCTGCTGTCACGAACCGCGCTGCTCGAACGAGGCCTCTTCAATCCCGATTACGTCGCCCGGCTCCGCGACCGCCGCGCCGACCAGCGGTACTCCCAGGAACGGGTCTACCGGCTCTGGTCTTTGATTCTCACCGAGATGTGGAGCCGCATGTATCTGGACGCGCGAGGAGCACCACCCGGGCCTGCGTCTCCCCCGGGGGGTGCGCCTCTACCTGCCGCATCGCTGGCTACGGGCTGAGCCTCAGGAAACCCAGGCTAACAATTGGCTCACCACACCCAGGTAGCCGGCCTTCCTGTACCAGTATGCGGTACGGGAAAGGCTACCGCCTCCCCCTGCCCCAGCCGCCGCTCGATCAGCATGGCTCCGGCAGAGCCGGCCTTACCCTGCAGGCTAGTCAGGAACGTCTCGAGGGTGAAGGCCTAGCATGACCAGGCCTTCGTCTCTTAGTCCGGGTCGAAGTAGGGCAGGAGTGCGCCACTATTCCTCTGGCAATACATTGCCCTCCCTGTCGTCGAAAGTGGCAACCCTCATCGGTGCCGACGGTGCCGCGGCCCGAGACGCGATTGGAGCACGTGAGCAACATTCTCAGCAAGAAAGCGCTCATCAGCTCGACCCTCAGCGGGGTCGGCACTCAGTACACCGGCGCAGTGATCACCGGCGTGGGGCAGGTAGTGGTGACCGCCGTGTTGGCGCGTTTGCTCACGCCGGCCGACTATGGTTTGGCCGGATTGGCCGCGGTGTATGTAGGCCTCGCCGCAATCTTTGCTCAGTTTGGCATTGGCCCGGCTTTGATCCAGCGGTCCGAGCTGACGCCTAGAATCATTCGGGCCGGTTTCACCGCAACGGTGCTGATCGGCTTCATCACCACTACAGCAGTTTGGCTGACCGCCCCATGGGCCGCCCAGCTGCTGGGCAACGCGGCTCTGACCCCAATCATTCGCGGCCTCAGCTTTACGTTCGTTCTGGCCAACCCCGGTTTTGTGGCGGAGGGCCTGAGCCAACGGAGTCTGGCCTGGCGCAGACTCATGTGGGTCGAAGTTGCTGCGTTCATGGTAGGCTACGCGATGCCCGCGCTGGTGCTTGCTGCCGCCGGATTCGGCGTGTGGGCCATCGTCGGGAGCACCCTGGGGCAGAACCTGGTCCGCTCCGTTGTTCTCCTGAAGCTTCAACCCCATCCCAAGTGGCCTCGGATCGGTCCCGAGATCCGTGAGCTGCTTCGATTCGGTTCCGGCTTTACCCTGGCGCGCGCCTTTAACTATGGCGCCGGCCAAGGCGACAACCTGGTGGTCGGTCGGGTTCTTGGAATCCTGGCGTTGGGCTACTACAGCCGGGCGTTCAAGCTCATGATGATTCTGGTGACGTACTTCGCGATCGTCGTCACCAAGGTTCTGTTCCCCGTGATGTCCCGGCTCCAAAGCCAGCCGGAGCGACTCCGATCCACCTACCTCACCGGCGCCGCGGTACTGGGAATGATCAGCGCTCCACTCGGAGCCCTGATGGTGGTTACCGCGCCGGAGATCGTGGCCGTGATGCTGGGTCCCAAATGGACCCCGGCCATTGTGCCGTTTCAGATTTTGACCGCAGGCATCATGCTCCGAAACGTGTACCTCATGGCTTATTGCCTGGATGGCGCTCTTGGACGGATGCGTAACCGGACCATCCGTGATGGCATCTATGCTCTCGCGGTCATCGTGGGCAGCCTGCTTGGGACCCGCTATGGATTGACCGGAGTGGCCATTGGAGTGGTCCTGGCAATTACTCTGAATTACTTCATTGGAGCCGCGATGAGCCTCCACCTGTTGGGTGCAAGCTGGCGTGAGTACGCCCACTCGCAGGCGCCGGGCATTGGCTTGGGACTGCTGACCGCGGCCATGGCCTATGCCCTCCGCCTGGGACTGATTGCGGCCGGAGCCGGACCCTTCCTGCTGCTGCTCATCACCGGTGCCGTGACGCTCAGCTTGCTTGGCGGGCTGTGCTGGATTCAGCCGGCCGTGGCGGGTCGGTATGGGAGCATGGCCCTCCGCCACCTCGCCTCGGAAATCGGTTCCCGGTTTCTCAAACGGGAGCCGGCATAGTTTAGCGATATACTAGCTGTCCCCACACCCGCCGTGCGCAGCACCGCATCGATCACCTCTTTAAGGAGGGCTCAATTTGGCGGTTGGAGATTGAACGTCGCGAGCGCGGTCACAGAGAGGCGGCCGAATTGCTATGGCAGGCAGGATCAAGTGAAGAGAGTCACAAATACCCCATCTCGCGGTACCAGGCTCCGGTGAGCCGAAGACCCTGATCGAGCTCTATTCGGGGACGGTACCCGAGCTCTCGCCGCGCCCGGGAGATGTCGAACGCCCGGTTCTGGCGATACCAGTCCACTCGCCGGGGGAAAATTGGGGGGGTTAGGCCGAAAGGGCGGCAAAACTTCTCGATCACGTGGCCCAGGGCGACAACCGGGAGGACGGGATAGTGCGGGATTCGAACCGGCACATCCAAGGCCCGGGACGCTGCGCGTACGATCTCCTCGATGGGATAATATTTCTCATCGGCTATCAGATATTCCCTGCCATTTCCGACGCCCGGAGGCATGCAGAGGAGAAACGCGTCCACCAGGTTGTCGATGTAGAGCGGGTGGTACAACGTGCGGCCGGAGCCGAACATCGGAAAGGTGCCCTTGGCTACCCGCTTGAAGATCATGAAGAAGCGCTCGGGGTCGCCCGGACCATAGATGGCGGCGGGGCGGAGGATCACCACCTCCATCTCTCCCGCCTCGCGCTTCACCAGGGGCTCGGCCTCGTACTTGGTGCGCTGATAGTAGTCAGCCGGTCGGATGGGAGCATCCTCATCAGCCGGCGGGTGGTCGACATTGCCATGCACGCCGCAGGTGCTGCAGTAGACGAACTTGCGAACGCCTGCTCGCCGGGCAGCGTGGAGGACGATCCGGGTCCCCTCCACGTTCACTTCGTCGTAGAACGAATTCGGCACGTTCAACTCTCTGAACGCCGCGGCGAGATGAAAGACGAACTCGACGCCCTTCATGCTCCGCTCTACCGCCGCTGCATCGGTAACCGACCCAATCAGCACCTCCGCCCCGTGAGAGCGCAGAACGTCGCACTGGAGGCCTTCCTTATAGTCCAGGGCCACTACCGAATGCCCCTCCTTCAGCAATCGCTGCACTAGCGCAGTTCCGGTAAAACCCGTTCCGCCCGTCACCAAAATCTTCATCATCCGTTCCAATCGACTCGGAGTAGTGCATCAGAAATGCCGCTGGGATTGTAAGTAACTCCGTCCGGTCCAGCCAGCGGGTGAACGTGTCAGCTCCGGTGGACAGGCCACTTTTCGAGCCCTAGCTTCCGGCTATGAACGAGAACGGCAGACCGAAAGAAGGTAGAGCGGCCTCTGCAGTGCCGCGCCGGCGCGATGACGGCCTGGTGGAGGACGCCGATATCGGCACCTCCTCGGAAGACTACGCCCGCCGCTTTACCGGAGCGGTGGGCCGCTGGTTCATCGAGACGCAGACCAGAATCACCCTCGGCTTTCTCGACGCCTTGCCGGTTGGTGCTTCGGTTCTAGACGTGGGCGGAGGGCATGCCCAGATCACGCCACCTCTCCTCGAGGCGGGCTACGAGGTTACCGTTGCAGGGAGCGACCCGTCCTGCAGCGCCCGATTACAGCCGTGGCTCTCGGGCGGACGGTGCAAATTCGAGGTGGCCGACCTGCGGGCGCTCCCCTACCCCGACCGCTCCTTCGATGCGGTAGTCTGTTTGCGGCTATTGCCCCACAGCGTCGACTGGACCGGGCTGTTAGGTGAGTTGTGTCGGGTCGCATCCCGTTCGGTGATCGTCGACTATCCGTCGTTGCGCAGTGCCAACATCGTGGCCTCGAGATTCTTCGAGGTCAAAAAGGGAATCGAGCTGAATACCCGGCGATTCATCACCTTCTCGCCCCGGGAAATCCGTGCTGCTTTCGCGGATAACGGTTTTGTGGTGCATGCGGAGCAGCCGCAATTTCTCCTGCCCATGGTTTTGCACCGACTTGCCAACCAATCGCTTCTGAGCAGGGCGGCCGAAGTGCCCGGCCGCTGGCTCGGTCTTACCCGCCGATTCGGTTCACCGGTGATTGTGCGGGCCGACCGCCGGGCAGCCGGATAGCCCCGGACTCGTTCGCCGGCGACGTTGGCAGCCCCTTCCTCCACACCAGCATATGTCGCGTCTGATGGGACGGTTGCTGGCCGGTGCGGGGCTCTTCTTCATTGCGGGAACCACCCTGGTGCCGATCCCGCAACAAGAGTTGGCTGCCCGCCTGACCCCATGGTGGTGCCTGATCTGTGGGGATCATGGCGGCCAGGACGTGATAAACAATGTTCTGCTGTTCATTCCCTTTGCGCTCGGCCTCCGGGTGGCCGGGCTGCCCTTGCGGGCTGTGGTTGTCACTGGCGGACTGGTCTCGTTGAGCGTCGAGCTCCTGCAATGGAGCGTCGTGCCCGGGCGAGACGCGAGTCTGAGTGACGTGCTGACGAACACCCTGGGCAGCCTGATCGGCGCTTTGGTAGCGTCGTACCGGGGCCTGTTGCTGCGGCCGAGCAAGAGCGCTGCTGTACGCTTGGCCACCTGCTGGGGTGCCTTGTGGCTGGCGGTTCAGCTCGGGAGCGCACTTCTGCTTCAGCCCTGGACACCTGCTGCTGAATTGAGGGGATTCTGGGCGCGCCGGGTCTTCGGACACCCGCGGTTCGACGGGCAGGTCCTATCAGCGACTCTTTCGGGCGTTCCGATTCCCACCGACTCCCAGCCGGTCACTCCCGAGATGGCGCAACAAGTCCAAAGTGGGCGCTTCGACCTGCAGCTTCGCTTGCGATCCGCCCAATCCGGGAAGTGGTCTTCGGTGGTTGAGGTGCTGGGCCCCCGGGGTTCGGTAGTGGCGGTCGAGGCGAATCGGGGAGACCTCGCGTTCCAACCACCGATGCGAGCATCGCTGTTTCGCCTGGGACGGCCCGCTCTCCGGATTTCTGGGGCCTTGCATTCGCCAGCCGGCACCGAGCTCACCCTGGTGGCGCGGGACCAAGGGTTCGCCCTGCAGGCAGAATGGACCAGCTCAGACTCGAGCTATGTGGTCAGGCAGGCACTCGGCCCGAGCCTCGGGTGGAGCCTGCTGGCGCCTTTTCGATACACCTACGGTCGGGAGACCTTCCTTCTGACGATGGCGTGGCTAGCCGCCTGGCTCCTCCCGCTGGGGTACTGGACGCGGCACGTCTCGCGGAGACCTTTCCTTAGCTGGGGTGCGGCCCTCCTGCTGGTTGCTCTCGGACTGGGTTTGGTGCCGCTCCTGACGGGCTACCCACTGGCCCCGTTTTCCGAGTGGCTGGGAGCCCTCCTGGGGCTTGCTGCCGGAGCGGCTGGGTATCGGAGCACGGCTTATTTTGAGGCGAGATGCGACTCTCGTTCCACCAGAGAATCCTGCTGATCCTGATCTGCCTGGGGGCAGTGCCAACCGCACTTGCCATGCTTGGGTGGGGTCTGACCTTGCGTTCAACCACCCAGGCGCCAGGTCCCCGTGACGCCATCGAGGATGTGGCCCAATCCGGCCGGGTTTTGCTGCGGAGCATAGACTCCACCAGGCTGCAGCCGGAGGAACGCCATGCTCTCGCTGATCACGCGAGCAAGCTGAACACTGCAATCGGCCAGTTTCAGCGTGCCGACACATTCAACCGCTACTACTACGCTGGACTCGGTATTCTCATTCTGCTGCTGGGCGGGGCGTTCCTGTACGCGTCGGTGCGATTCGGCGGGCACCTGTCTCGCCAGCTCAGCCGCCCCATCGAGGAGCTGATCGGCTGGACCGGGAATATCCGTCGGATGGAGCCGCTCCCGCCGGACCGCCCGAGGCGGGGCGCTCCCGAGTTTGCCGCCCTCCGAACGGCCCTCCGGGAAATGGCCGGCGGGCTCGAGCGGGCCCGGACGCAGGAGATCGAGGCGGAGCGGCTGCGGGCATTTCGGGAGACTGCCCGACGAGTTGCCCACGAGATGCGTAACCCGCTCACTCCGATCCGGCTCGCTATAGCTCAGCTGAGCCGCTCGGCCGCGCCCGAGCAGGCTGAGGCCATCGACGTTCTGGCGGCCGAGTCGGATCGGCTCGAGCAACTGGCCCGCGAGTTCACTGAGTTCGGCCGCCTACCGGAGGGTCCGGCCGCTCCAGTTGACTTCACCGAGCTGTTGGCCGAGCTCACCCGCACTTCACTCCCCCCCAGCATGACCGCACGGCTGCAGCTCGACCCCGAGACTCCGGTGCTGCTCGGCTACTACGATTCCCTGCGCCGCGCGTTCAGCAACATTCT
>DATKJJ010000267.1:0-8759 GCA_035543695.1 Gemmatimonadales bacterium
TTATCCCGGACTCGCAGCACCGCTTCTCCCTCTTCCCTGCTGGTGAGCAGGGTAATCCGCCGGTCCTGCTCGGACGGAAGACTGGTAACTGCCTGCACGGCGTTGGTGATCAGATTGAGCAGCACCTGCTGCAGCTCGTAGCGGTCTCCCAGGACGATCACCGGATCGGAGCTCAGCTCGGAATTCAGATCAATGCCATGCAGCTGTAGCTCGTAGACGATCAGGAGCGATGTCCGGGTTACCACATCATTCAGATCCACCGCGGTTTTCTCACTGACTCCGCCCTTCCGGGCAAAGGTCAAGAGATTGCGCACGATTCGCCCGGCCCGTTCGGCCTGATCGTGGATGACCCGGAGGTGCTCGCGAGGAACATCGGGATGGGCCGGACGCTCCAGCAACAGCTCCGCCAGGCCGGCTATCGACGTCAGCGGATTGTTCAGCTCGTGAGCCACGCCGGAGACCAGCTGCCCGATCGACGCCATTTTGTCGTTCTGAATGATCTGGGCCTCGAGCATCCGCTGCTCGGTAACATCTTCGATCAGGATCACCACCGAGCCGGGCCGAACTCCTGCCAGCGGTGCCGCCGTAAGCCGCAGAACCCGTTGGCTCTCGTCCAGCCGCACGACCAGGGGAGCGCCCTTCTCTCCACGATAGGCCGCCTCGATGATCCCGGCGACCGGTTCTGCCGCTCCAGCAAAAAGCTCGGAGAAGTTTCGTCCCACCAGCTCAGGCTCGGCAACATCCGCCAGGCTGGCCAAGGCGCGGTTGGCTCTGAGGATTGCGCCACCCGGCCCCACCACGGCGATTCCCTCCGCCAGCGCGTTGAAAGCGGTTTCCCACTCCTGCTGCCCTCGGCGAACCATTTCGTAGAGGCGGCTATTGGCCAGCACGACCGAGGCGTTGGTGGCGACGGTGGACAAGAGCCAGAGGTCTTCGGTGGTAAATGGCCCTCCCCTCCGATCGGCCACGGCCAGTGCACCCATCGTGATGCCCTGAGCCCGGAGCGGTGCCACAGCGGCTGAGCGCACCAACACCCCGCCGATGAGGTCCACGGTCGGAGTGTCTTCGCCTTGGGCCACCTCGATCCGGTCTCGACCGATGGCGAACCGAACCAGTGCGCTCTCCGAGTCGGCGCTGACCTGGCCCACCATGGATTCCAGCGTCCCCGATCCCGCCACCACCCGGAGCAGTTTGCCATCCGTCTCCACCACCACCACGATGGCCCCGTCAGCCTGGAGGAATCGAGCGGCATACTTCGCGACCTGGTCGACCACGCGATCCAGCTGAATCGACTCCGACAGCACGTAGCTCAGCTCCTGCAGCGAAAACAGCTCGCTGATGCGGCGGTCGACCTGCACCGCCAGCTGGTCGGCTTTGGCCTCAGCGTCCCCGGACCGCTTCCGGGCGCGGAGCAGCGCCACCGAGAAGGTCCCCAGCACGCTGAACAGAGCGAACACCGAGATCCACCAGACGCGTTCCTCGGCCCACCAGGCGACGACCACGAGGAGGACCGTGGAGAGGAGCTGAAGGGGGATCTCCCACTGCCGGAACCAGAGTGAGACAGCCACCAGTGCCAGGGCAAAGAAGAGCAGCAGTGTAGCGGCTACGCGAGGCAGCGCGTCGGTCGTGAGGATCGCCGCAATGATGGACACCACTGCAGCCAGGGCGGCAACAGCCGCCATCGGGAGAGGAGAAGCAGCCTGACGGCGCGCCAGCTCAGGGCTCCCGGGCTTGGCTTCGGGCGACGCGCTCAGTCACATAGGCCTCCGGTGGCGCGTTCGGCTTGATGCGGATCGACTTGGCGGGAATACCCACATTCACGTGATAGGGTCGCACGTCCTTGGTGGCCACCGCATTGGCTCCGACCATGGCGTTTCGACCCACGCGAACACCCGCCAGAACGGTGGCGTGATACGTAATTCGAACGTCGTCTTCCAAAACGGTTCGTGCGTTGGTGACATCCTTCTGGTCCACGATGCTATGGGTGTGGCTGTAGATGTTGGCGTAATCGGAAATGCTCACCCGGTTGCCCAGCGTGATGCCTCCGCGATCGTCCAGCAGTACGTTGCGGTGGACCACGACGTCATCGCCCACCTCCAGGTTGTAGCCGAAGGAAAACTCCACGAACTGAAACGCTTTGAAGTTGCGGCCCACCCGGGAGAAGATGTGTCGGGCCAGGAGTCGGCGAAACCGAACCCCCAGATGCACGTTCCCGCCGCCGAGCGGCGATCGGTCAAAGCTCTGCCAGAGCCAGATCAGTGGTTTTACCCGGGCGAACCGCTCGGCGTCCACCTCCGAGTAATACTCGGGCTCCAGCGTGATGTTTCGGGGATCCAGCGAGAGCAAGGCAACCCGGGTGGACTCCGGGGTCTTGGGATCCTGCAGCATCCCTTCATAATCCTGTGCGCCCGGGTAGGTGATCTGGAACAGCAGCTCGCGGGTGATCCGGTGCCAGTCAGCCTTCGGCTGCGACAGATGTTCCTCGAGATCGGCCAGCCATCCGTCGTAAAACTGGTCGGTAGCCTTGGGCAGGCGGACTTCGCGCAACGGCAGCAGAACCATGGGGGGTCTCGTTCAGTCCCCGTGAGGGGGTGGAAGTGCGCGTTTAGTCTAATGATGCGTAGGGGGAACTGGAGACACCAGTGGTGCCGGATACAGCAGTAGGATTTTACAGCGAAATGATTTGCACGTTACCTGGCAGCTGCTGCAGGTCCTGACTCGACCGGCTATCGCCCGGTATCGATCGGTTCGGTTCGGGACCGGGCTGCCACCCGGGCTCGCTCCCGGTCCAACAACGGCAGCTTTCCCTCCCAGTCATTCGAAGTCAACACCCCATAGGACAGCACGAAGGAGTCGTTCACCGGTATCTCCTCCTCGAACAGAAAGAGCGCACTCGCCTGCTCCCGTACGCCGAGCTGCTGAGAGTTGAACCGGGAACTCAGCGGGATGACTCCGAGCGGGCGGAATACCCGGTTTCTGATCAGGATGGTCAGGGTTTGGGGATCGTACCTTACATCGGCCCGTTGTCCGAAGAAGCTGACCAGCCCAATACCCGGAGTGGCCACCCCGGCCCGTGACGCCACTGAATCGATAGCCCGTTTGTGGCTGTCGAGCAGGGAGCGAAGCGATTGAGCGGCGTCCCGGGCAAAGAGGGGCATGAGCCTGGGATCGAGCGGGACGAATCGGATGACCAGATTGTCATCGCCTACCCGGAGGGAGAGATCGTCCTGGGACAGGCTGCCATACCCCTGGGGAAGAGGCCGGCCCTGGGCTGGCGACTGGCCTGTAGCCGGCCGAGCGCAGCCCAGCACCAGAACAGCGAGAGCAAGATGACGCAGGCTCATGGGTTGTTCCCTTGGGCGGCTGCCAAGACACTTTGGGCCAGCTCGGCTATTCCCCCTGCCGAACGGCTGCTGGTCATTTCGACCTGGTCCGTCCGGAGCTGCAGGGTCTCTGCCAGCTCCCGCTGGCGGGCTGCGGCGGCGGCGCGGCTCAACTTATCCGATTTGGTCAGGACCGCTAGCACCGGCCGGCGGCTCTCGATCAACAACTCCTGCATCTCCCGATCTTCCTTCGATGGGTCGTGTCGAATGTCGAGCAGCCACACGATCCCGCTCAGCGTCTGCCGGCTCCGGAGATAGCTGTGGATGAGCTTGCGATAGCCGGCCCGATCGGTCTTGCTGGCCCGGGCAAAGCCATAGCCCGGCAGATCCACCAGATACAGCGATGGCAGCCGGTAAAAATTGAGCAGGGTGGTCTTGCCGGGAGAGCCGCTGACCCGGGCCATCCCGGGTCGACCCAGTAGGGCATTGATCAGGCTCGATTTGCCCACGTTCGACCGGCCAATGAAGGCGATCTCGGGAAGCGAGGGCTCCAGCCGCACGCCGGCGTCCGGAAAAGAGCCGACAAACTCGACCGGCTGCGAGGCCAGCGGATTGGGTACACCACCCGCATGTGAGAAGGGCGCACCCTGTGCGCCCTGGTGGCTTCCTTCTGGCTCCTTCGGCTCTGCCTCCGCTGCCCCGCTGCCGCGCTGCCCCGCTGGTCTCACGCCTCCCGCTTGGTCCGTGCCCGCTCAGTGACGATCAGGGGCGACGTGCCCTCGCTGATCGCTTCCTTGGTAATCACGATTTCCCGGACATCTTCCCTGTTGGGCAGATCGAACATGATGTCCGTCATCATCGTTTCCAGGATGGCCCGGAGCCCGCGAGCGCCGGTGCCCCGTTTCAGGGCGCGTTGAGCCACCGCGCGGAGCGACTCGGGATCGAAGGTGAGCCCGACATCCTCCAACTCGAACAGCTTCTTGTACTGCTTGGTCAGGGCGTTCTTGGGCTCCACCAGAATCCGGATCAGGGCCTCCTCGTCGAGCGCCTCGAGCGAGACCACCACCGGCAGACGTCCGACCAGCTCGGGTATCAGGCCGAATCGGAGCAGATCGTCGGGCTCCACTTCGGAGTAGGGATTGCCCTTGCTGAGCTGCGGCGTGGCCTTGCGGGCGTCGGTGCTGAATCCGATCTGCTGCCGACCGGTGCGCGTCTCGATGATTTTTTCCAGCCCATCGAACGCGCCGCCGCAGATGAAGAGGATGTCTTTGGTGTTGATCTGGATGTATTCCTGCTGCGGGTGCTTCCGGCCGCCCTGAGGCGGCACCGAGGCGATGGTGCCTTCCAGAATCTTCAGCAGTGCCTGCTGGACGCCTTCGCCCGAGACATCTCGGGTAATGCTGGGATTTTCGGATTTCCGGGCAATTTTGTCGATTTCGTCGATGTAGACGATGCCGCGCTCGCACTCGGCCACGTTGAACTCGCCGGCCTGAAGCAGCCGGACCAGGATGTTCTCGACATCCTCGCCGACGTATCCGGCTTCGGTGAGCGTGGTGGCGTCGGCAATGGTGAAGGGCACATCGAGAATGCGGGCCAGGGTCTGGGCCAGCAGGGTCTTACCCACTCCGGTGGGCCCGAGCAGCAGGATGTTGGACTTGTCCAGCTCGACATCGCCTTCTCTGCCGCTGGACGCATTGATCCGCTTGTAGTGGTTGTAGACCGCTACCGCGAGGGTTCGCTTGGCCCGCTCCTGTCCGATCACATACTGGTCCAGCACGTCCTTGATTTCGGCGGGCGTGGGAACCTGGGTAATGCTGTCGGCAACCTCGCGTTCCTCATCTTCCGCCAGGATCTCATTGCAGAGCGTGATGCACTCATTGCAGATGTAGACCGACGGGCCGGAAATGAATTTCCGGACCGAATCCTTCGATTTCCCGCAGAAGGAGCAGCGGAGATGCTTGTCGTTGGACATGGAGCGCTTCGTGATGGAGGTGGATGGGTGCCGGGTAAACTGCCCCCGGGTCTCCCGACCGTCAAGTCTCCTTGCCGTCCTTGCCGTTCGTGTGGGGCACCAGGTCCTTGTGCGGCGTGAACACGCTGTCGATCAAGCCATACGCCTTGGCTTCTTCCGCGCTCATGAACCGGTCGCGATCCATGTCCCGCTCGATGGTCTCGATCGGCTGCCCGGTGTGGAGCGCGTAGAGCGAGTTCATCTTGGAGCGGAGATAGAGGATCTCGCGAGCCTGGATCTCGATGTCGGCCGCTGTGCCCTGGGCCCCGCCCGAGGGCTGGTGGATCATGATCCGGGAATGGGGCAGCGCGCTGCGCTTGCCCTTGGCGCCCGCGGCCAGCAGGAAGGACCCCATCGAAGCGGCCATTCCCATGCAGATGGTGTTCACCGGCGCTCTCAGGTGCTGCATGGTGTCGTAGATGGCCATGCCGGCCGACACCACCCCACCCGGCGAATTGATATAGAGGTAGATGTCCTTATCCGGGTTGTCGGCCTCGAGGAACAGAAGCTGCGCAATGATGATGTTCGAGACGTCGTCATTGATGGGAGCGCCCAGAAACACGATCCGGTCCATCAGCAGGCGGGAAAAGATGTCGTAGGTGCGCTCGCCGCGACTGGAACGCTCGATGATATAGGGCGGATACAGAGTGGCCATCGTCAGGACTTGACCTCTTCAATGGTGGACTGCTTCAGGAGGAAATCGAAGACCTTGTCCTCGGTAAGCACCCGCTCCAGCTCCTGGAGCCGGTTGGCCTTTTGCAGGGAGGCATACACCTGGCCCGCGGGCGTTCCCCGGGCAGCGGCCATGCTGTTGATTCGCTCGTCGATATCCGACTCGGTGGCGCGGAGGCCATGTGTTTCGATCAGAGCATCGAGCACGAGGTCGCGCTTGACCTGGGTCTCCGCGATCCCATGGAACTGCTGCTCGAACCCCTCCAGCTGATCCTGGGGAACCTTGTACATCTCGGCGTAACCGTGCAGTAGCCGGTGAACCAGGGAGTGCGGGGCCTCGACCCGGTTGGCCTCGACGATCTGGGCAATCAGTTGCTGCCGCAGCTGGCCGTCGGCCTCGCGCGCCGCCTCGCGCTCGAGATCCTGGCGGATGGCGGCCCTGAGTGCGTCCAGGCTCTCAAAATCGCCCGACTCACGGGCCAGGGCATCGTCCAGCGGCGGCAACTCCTGCCGCTTCACATCATGTAGCGTGATCCGCACCCGGCGGGTCTGACCCCGGCGGGCCTCGTCCGGATGGTCCTCGGGAAAGCGGACATCGGTCTCTGTGGTCTCGCCCGGGAGCAGCCCCATGATCTGCTCTTCCAGCTCCGGAATAGCCTGGTTCTCTCCCAGCACCAGGTCGTGCGGCTGAACCGGGCCGGCCACCCCGTTTTCGATAGGAGCGACCTCCACTCGAACCATCTGGCCCGGGGCCGGCTTGGTTCCCTCGATGGGGATCCAGGTGGCCTTGTGCTCCTGGATTCGGGCCAGCTGCTCCGTCACCGCCTCATCGGCTACCGGCGCTACCCGCCGCTCCAGCCGGAATCCCCCGATTCGATCCAGCTTGAGCTCCGGCCGGACTTCAACCAGCAGCTCGAACTCGATCGGGCTTCCCTCTTCGAACTTCAGATTTCGAATCGATGGATCGGTAATCGGTTTGAGCGACTCACTGGTCTTGGCGGTTTCCCAGCTCTCCCGGATCACTTCCTCGAGCACCGTCTGGCGAATGGCATCGCCAAAGCGCTTGCGGACGACGGTATCAGGCGCCTTGCCCGGTCGAAACCCCGGCAGGCGAGCCCGCTTGGCATAGTACTTCAAGGCCCGGGCTTCCGCCTCGCGGATGCGGTCAACCGGTACCGTCACGTGCAATGACTTTGAGGCGGAATCTTCGGCGGTCTTCTCGACGGTGATGGGACTCATTGTGCGGGAATCTACCCTGTCGCTGACCTCAGGGTCAATTTGGACCGCACCGCGCCAATCGTTGCACTGCGTGCTTCCGGGGCCGCAGCCGGCCATTGCACCTCAGGCCGACCCCAGCCAACATTCGGCCGCTCTGCCGGGACCCTCCGGCCCTGGGCGACTCAATCCTGCGGAGCCTGGTTTGCTCAACCGGTCAGGCGTGGTGGCGGGACGTGTCGGGCAGCTCGGGGCAGGATGTGTACGCGGTAGGATTTATCGACGCCGGCACCAGCCTGAAGGGAAAGTTCTCCCTTGCCACCCGGGCCCGTCTGTTCTCTGAGGGCGTGACATTATGACGGGAGCACCTGGCAGGAAGCCCAGCCGGCCGCGGCGACCATGTCCTAGAATGGGGTATGGACTGCCGCCCCCAATGATGTCTTTGTGGTGGGCGCTTCGAACGATCAAGGGGTGATTCTGCGCTTGGACGGCACCGCCTGGAGTCCCATGCCGGCTCCGCCCACCGGCCCGCTGCTCGATGTCTGGGGCACTTCCGGAGCGGATGTATACGCCGTGGGGGTGGGCACCATCCTGCACTTTGATGGGCAGAGCTGGAGCGAGACGCTGTCCGCTTCCCAGCGGCTTGCCGGCGTCTGGGTCGGCTCCCCCAGCGACGTATTTGTGGCGGGCAGTAGTGGGACCGTGCTCCGAGGTACAGCCAGTCTCACCGCGGCCTCAAGGCGCTAGGCCCGGTGGCCACCGTACTCCTGGTTGACGATGAGCAACCCATCAGGAGTGCGCTTCGCAAGATCTTCGAGCACGGCGGGCTTGCCGTGCGAGAGGCCAACTCGGGCCGGGCGGCGCTCGAGGCGCTGGACGACGACTCCAGCATTGCGGCAGTGGTCAGTGACTTCATCATGCCGGAGTTGGACGGCCTCGACTTCTACGATGCCCTGGTCGCCCGTTCTCCCCACCTTCGAAACCGGGTGGTTTTTCTCACCGGAGCCGCCCGAGACCCCACGGTCCATCAGCCTCTCGAGGATCGTGGGGTGCCTCTCATCAACAAGCTGGATGATTTGAGCATCGTCCTCGACGCGGTGAGACTGGTCTTGCTCCGTCCAATCGAGCTGCCGTGAACTGCTGCAGGACCGGCGATTCTCCCAATCGCGCCGTCTGTCAGATCTAACAATTTTGTCAATTGGGCCCGAAGCGTCCGACAATCTGGTCGATTGCCTTGGCTCCGATCTTCGGCAGCCCTCCTCTGAGAGGGTAATTCGCTCGCGCCATGCCTGGCATGCGGGTTGCCTTCGATTCGCTTGATCCCACGAGACACGCGGCTCGTTGCGCTATCGTGACCTGCTTGTCTTCGCCGAGCCTAAACAGCAGGCGAAGATTTGATGTTTTCAGAGGAGTGCGGCAGGATGAGACATCGAACAACTGTCATCGCGCCCATGCTGGTGGCCCTGGGAATAAGTCGGGGCGGAGCGCTCCAGGCTCAGAGCCCGGCATTCGGCCGGACCACCCACACCAGTGCCAGG
>DATKJJ010000268.1:0-3325 GCA_035543695.1 Gemmatimonadales bacterium
AGCGGCAATGGGTGGGGGCATAGTGCTCCTGGCGTTGGTTGCCACCGGCCGACTCACGAAAGGATCCGAGCGCGAGGCGGCTGCTGCCTGACAAGCGTTCGACGAACGCGTCGCCGCAGCTGATGTGCGGCCGTTAGGCCGACCAACTGCCAATCGAGGATCGATGTCCATGGCTCCACCGGCCGATTTCGTTATGCGGCGCATGGCCTTCGCCGGGCTCGGAACAGCGCTCCTTGCGCTCGCCGGGTGGATCGCCATACGGAACCTGAGCCTCCCGAGCAACGACGGCTGGATCTTCTGGGTGCCGTGCACCTCCTGGCTGGCCACGATGGGGCTGCTCTGCGGGTGGTCAGCTGTTGCCGGCGATCGGATGGAAAGCCGGGCTCGCATACGCTCGAGTTGGCGCGCCGGGTTCTTGGTTGGCGGAGTCGGTCTGATGGCCGGTTTCTTCGGCCCGCTGATACTCAGTCCCCGGGCGAGCTTGGGGCCGCTGCTGGGGATTCTCCTGACGGGCCCGCTCGGCTTTGTGCTGGGTGCGCTCGTTGGGGGTCTACGCCAACGCAAGTCAACTACGAGCTGAAGGACCGTGCAACGCCCGCGCGAGGGCGCCACACGCATCGTTCCAGACCGCATACCTAACGAGAGGCTGCGGCGTGCTGTGATCACTCTTGGTCTGGCGATCTTGCTCGGCCTGACCATCTATGTAGGAATCCGCTGGCAACTGCAAAGCCTGGCCGGCTACTTCACTGCGGTGGTGGCCGCCCTCGGACTTTGGGCCAGCGCCTTCCTGCTGCACAGTTACACCGCCATCCTGCCATTGTTCCTCGGCGCCTTGGCCAGCCTTCTCCTGGCTCTGGTGGGCCTCAGGTCGGCGCTAAGAGTCCGGCAAGACGGCAATGGCCACGCGGGGCTGTGGATTCTAGGGGCATGCCTGGTCGTGGCACCCTTCCTGGTTATAGTGGTGCGGTCGCTATGGCGATGAGGGTCGCGATAGGTGCGTGGGGGCGGCTAACCAGCGTGTGCAGCGCTGGTGTCGATTTTGGCCGGTCTCGTTCGACGTGTTAATGAGGCCGCGAAACGAGCGACAACCGTCACGAACAAACTCAGGAGAGAACAATGCGTTTCATTGTCATGGCCATGGCGAGGAAAGATTCGGAGGCGGGCCCTCCACCGAGGCCGGAAGCGTTTGCCGCGATGCAGAAGTACAACGAGGAGCTCGCGAAGGCAGGTATCCTCCTCGCCGCCGAAGGCCTCGCCCCGACCTCGAAGGGTGCGCGGGTGAAGTTCAGCGGCGACCAGCGCACCGTCATTGACGGTCCGTTCGCCGAGACGAAGGAGCTCGTCGCGGGCTTCTCGATCATTCAGGTGAACTCACTGGACGAAGCGATCCAGTTGGTGAAGCGCACGCCCAACATCTTTCCCAACGGCGAGGCGGTGGTCGAGATCCGCAAGTTGATGGACGTCGAGGACTTCGGTGAAGAGTTCACGCCGAATCCGGAAATCGCGAAAGTGAAGTTCTGATGAGAAAGCTCAAGATCTTCGAACACATGTCGCTGGACGGCGTGATCCAGCATTCCGCTGATAGTGGCGATTTCCCCTTCGGGGAGTGGACCGCGCCCTATCGGACCCCCGTCGGCCGGGAGGCCATCCTCGCCGCGCATGGCGAGCGCTTCGATCTGCTGCTTGGCCGTCGCACCTACGATATGTGGTCGGGCTTCTGGCCCAAGGCGCCGAGCAGTCCGATGGCGGACCGCCTCAATGCGGCAACGAAATTCATCGCCACCCACCGTCCGGAGAGTCTCGAGTGGGGGCCGGTCGAGGGCCTGGGACCGGACCTCGTCGAGGGCATTCTCCGCGTCAAGTCGCAGGACGGCCCGGACCTTGTCCTCTCGGGGAGTTCCACACTGACATCAACGGTGCTCGAGCATGGGCTTGCGGAGGAAGTCCTCCTGGTGGTCTATCCGGTCCTGTTGGGCAAGGGCAAGCGCTTCTTTGCGGAGGGAACCCCGCCCCGCTCCTTCGAGCTGGTCAGCACGGACACAACCCCGTCCGGTATCGTCTTCAGTGCTTACAAGCTCGCC
Organism: Gemmatimonadales bacterium; assembly: GCA_035543695.1. Taxonomy (GTDB): domain Bacteria; phylum Gemmatimonadota; class Gemmatimonadetes; order Gemmatimonadales; family GWC2-71-9; genus CAVVWJ01. Next base: position 2,082 of record DATKJJ010000268.1, read on the forward strand.
GGTCCTTTGAAGACCGGATAGTTCGACCACGCGCATCGCAGTGAATACCGGAACGCCCCCCAGCGCAAACCAAGTTCGAGCGGGTGTGGTCTGACATCAGCTCTCGCTTCCCGGCCGCGTGATGCGGGTGATCTCATCGGCCTTCGAGCGATGGGGTCGCGAAGGATTCATCTCGTCAACATCTTTCGATAGACCAGTCAGCAGGGGCAAACATGTCTGAAGAGTCTCTAAAGGCCCTGGTGGCGACTCTCCGATCGGAGCTCGCCCAGGCCCACGATCTCGATGCGGATGCCCGAGAGGTGTTGCACAGCCTGGTCCGCGAGCTGGAGGCAGCACTTCAACGCCCATCCGCAGACTCCTGCCTGATGGAACAGCCGTTACGCGATCGCCTGGCGGATTGGATCAGGGAGCTTGAGGTATCGCATCCCAAGCTCTCGAGCACCGTCGGGGACATCGTCGACACCTTGGCGTTCTACAACCTTTAGGGATCTCGGCTGCCTATACAGGCCCAGGTGCCCTGGGCGGGCATTCTACTTCGGTACTCTTACGTCATGCGACCCCTTCGGTATTCCATCAATGTCACGTTGGACGGGTGCTGCGATCATCGGGAAGGGATCGCGGACGAAGACCTGCATCGTCACGCGATGGAAAACATCGCCCAGGCCGATGCCCTGCTCTTTGGCCGGGTGACTTACCAAATGATGGAGGCAGCGTGGCGGTTGTCGACCCGGACGATGGCGATGCCTGAGTGGACGGAGCCTTTCGCGCGGACGATCGACGCGGCCAAGAAGTACGTCGTATCGAGCACGCTGGACCGGGTCGATTGGAACGCGGAGCTCATCCGCGGGGACCTGGGACAGGCCGTTCGGCGACTCAAGCAGGAATCGGGTAAGGGACTGTTCGTAGGAGGCGTGACGCTCCCGCTGGCGTTGGCGGAGCTGGGATTGATCGATGAGTACGAACTCGTGGTGCACCCCAGGCTCGTGGGCCACGGGCCGACGTTATTCGCGGGGCTGTCGAAGCGGATCGACTTGAAGCTGGTGAGCCGGGTGGAGTTCGGCTCAGGGGCGGTGGCGATGCGCTATGAGCCCAGACGATAAGGGATCGCATGGTTACCCGCAGGCCGTTAGGCCGACCCCGGAGGTGCCCTACGTAATCCTGCCGCTACTCGTGCAGGAGATCCTGGGCGGGCGGCCGGAGCTTCGGAATTGGATCTAAATGCTCCAGTCCCGCCGAATTGAGAA
>DATKJJ010000269.1:0-2554 GCA_035543695.1 Gemmatimonadales bacterium
GCTCACCGTGGACATACGACACGCACGTGCCGCTGCTGCTGTTTGGGTCAGGGATCAAGCCGGGGAGGTATGGAGAGGTGGTAGGGGTCGCGGATCTGGCGCCGACGCTGTCGACGCTGCTCGGAATCCCGGCGCCGAACGAGTCACAGGGCAGGGTGTTGCGAGAGGCGCTTCGCTAGGGCCGAGCGTCCACGATCATCGCGATGCCTTGCCCCACACCGATGCACATCGTGGCGAGGCCGTAGCGACCCCCGGTGCGCCGGAGCGCATGAATCAGGGTGGTGAGAATCTTCGCGCCGCTGGCGCCGAGCGGATGGCCGAGCGCGATGGCTCCTCCGTAGACATTTACCCGCTCGGGATCGAGCTGGAGCTCGCGGATGCAGGCGATGGCCTGAGCGGCAAACGCCTCGTTCAGCTCGATCAGGTCCAGCTGATCCACGGTCAGGCGAGCCCGGTGGAGCGCTTTCTGGGTGGCGGGTATGGGACCGAGTCCCATGCAGCTGGGGTCCACCCCCGCGACGGCGGTTGCCACCACGCGGGCCAGGGGCTCGAGCCCCAGAGTTGACAGGGCGCCGCCGCTGGCGACCGACATCGCCGCGGCCCCATCGGTGATGCCGCTCGACGTTCCCGCCGTCACCGTGCCCTCGGCAATGAACGCCGGCTTCAGCTGCGCGAGCTGCTCCAGGGTGACACCGGACCGCGGCACCTCGTCCAGGCAGATCTCGCGGCCGGCACCCACTGGGACCGGGATCAGCTCCTCGGCGAACATTCCCGCCTGCACCGCCGACTCGGCTCGCCGTTGGCTCTCCAGCGCGAACTCATCCTGCTCGGTGCGGCTGATCCGGTAGGACCCGGCGACGCGCTCGGCGGTCTCACCCAGCGATATGGTCCAGGCCGCATGCATCCGCGGGTTGACGAAACGCCAGCCAACTGTGCTGTCGGCGATGTCGGGCGGAGTGCGGTCCCAGCCTCGCCCCTTCTTCAGCATCACGTACGGCGCCCGGGTCATGCTCTCCACGCCCCCCGCCAGGAAAAGGTCACCCTCGCCGGCGCGAATGGCATGGGACGCGGAGGTCACCGCCTGAAGGCCGGATCCACAGAGCCGGTTCACCGTCTGACCGGGGATCTCCACCGGCAGTCCCGCGAGCAGTGCGGCCATCCGGGCTACGTTCCGGTTGTCCTCGCCCGCCTGGTTGGTGCAACCTAGAATGACGTCGTCGATCCGATCGGGAGGAATGCGCCCGCGCTCCACCACTCCACGCAGCGCGAGCGCCGCCAGATCGTCCGGCCGCACCTCTGCCAGAGCCCCGCCGGCCCGTCCCACCGGCGTGCGCACGGCGGCGCTGATGTAGGCGTCACTCACCGGTCAGACTCACGTTGATCTTCCTCTCTGAGAGGACTAAGTTGCCGCCCTGCAATGGCTCGGGACAGGTGGCCGAGTGGTTGAAGGCACCACCCTGGAAAGGTGGCATACTCGCAAGGGTATCGAGGGTTCGAATCCCTCCCTGTCCGTCCTGACCACAAAAACCAGACGAACGCAAACGGGACGGGACCGAGCTTGAGCGGGAACCCCACCTGTGAGACAAGCATACTTAAGCTAGAAGACCGCGGCAGGATGTGCAGTGTTTTTCTGAACGAGTCGCTCTATGGGAACCGACGGGAGTTGATGAAGACCGCCGGGCTCGGCGTCGCAGCCGCCGCGATCCTGCCATCGCTCGCGCCATCCAACATTCTTGGCAAGACCGCTGGGGAATCGGCATGACGGGATCGACGAGCCCTCTTCTCCTCAATAGCGGGTCGAGCTGATAGCGGTCGACAATCCGGCATACTTCTCGATCGTCACGGCTATGGCTGCCCCCGGCGCCGGGCGCACTGGCCCTACCCAGTACCCCCGGTTATTACGAGTGCGTGCCACGAGAAAGAAGTTGAGTCCGGAGGTGCAGCGCGTTCGCTCCGCGGCAATCTCGAATACCTGCGTTTCCTTTTGTCCCACGACCCCGAGCCACACCGCGTCCCGATCCCCGCAGAGGAGGTATACGTCAACCTCGCTCCGGTTGTGGCTGCGGACCGAGATCGGAATGGTGGAGGGAACGGTGCTGGGTTGCAGGGCGGCGCACCCCGAGACCATCGTGGCCAGAGCGAGAAGTCTCATCATCTTGCTACCTCCACTCGCCGTGGTCCACACTAGCACCCCGGATCGGCCGCCATGATCGTGAAGGGTTGGTTCACCGGAATATTGAAGCGTGTCACCATGAGCACGGCGGGTTCGGCGCTCACCACTACCGCCCGGTGAACCTCGTCGGCGATCTCGAAGTAAGCGGTATTGGGGACCTGTACCGGACTCTCCGTGCAACCATCCTTATTGAAGCGCTCGACCTTGATCTGCCCCTGTATGACGTAGACAAAGCTCGGCCCGGGATGGGTATGCCACGGCCCGGCGCCGGGAGCGAAGACGGCCCTCTGGAACACGATGTCCTTCATGGCGTTCGAATGAATCATCAAGTCCGGGAGCTGGAGGATCTTGAAAGGAGCGACTGGCGCCCGGAAGGTGAAC
>DATKJJ010000270.1:0-8886 GCA_035543695.1 Gemmatimonadales bacterium
GACTTCTGACCGGTTCCCAGATCCTCTGCCGGGCATTGCTCGAGCAGGGCGTCGACCTGCTGTTCGGCTACCCCGGTGGCGCGATCATGCCGTTCTATCACGCACTCCCGGAATACCCTGGGCTGAGACACGTCCTCGTCCGCCACGAGCAGGCGGCAGCGCATGCGGCCGATGGTTACGCCCGGGCCAGCGGTCGGGCCGGCGTGTGCGTTGCCACCTCGGGGCCCGGCGCCACCAACCTGGTAACTGGACTGGCCACGGCGCACATGGACAGCACTCCCGTCGTTGCCATCACCGGTCAGGTCTCCCGGACCATGCTGGGACGCGACGCCTTTCAGGAGACCGACATTATCGGCATCACCCAGCCGATCACGAAGCACAACCGACTGGTGGAAGACGTGAACGAGCTGGCCGACGCCGTTCGCGAGGCGTTTTACATCGCGCAGGAAGGAAGGCCGGGTCCGGTGCTGCTCGACCTGCCGAAGGATGTGCAGGTTCAGCGGGCCAGATGGGCCGCTGGGCGGGGGAGCAGCACCGATGAAGCGACTGCCCCGCGGCCTCCCTGTCCCGCCGCCCCGCTGGAGACCGCTGCCCAGCTCATCAGCAGCGCCGAGCGGCCCCTCATCATGGCCGGCCACGGCATCCTCCTGTCAGGGGCCTACGCCGAGCTGCAGGCGCTGGCCGAGCGCACCGGCATTCCCGTGATCACCACCCTGCTCGGCATCAGCGGCTTACCTGCATCGCATCCGCTCTATCTCGGCATGCCGGGCATGCACGGTGAGGTCCATGTGAACCGGGCCATTCAGCACGCGGATGTCATCATCGGACTGGGTCTCCGATTCGACGACCGGGTCACCGGCAACCTGGCCGGCTTTGCCCGCAGCGCCCGGATAATTCACGTCGATCTCGACCCTTCCGAAATCGGGAAAAACGTGCCGGTTGCGGTCGGAATCGTGGGCGACGTGCGCGAGGTGCTGAAGCAGATCTTGCCGCTGATTCCTCCGCGGGACTGTGAGACCTGGGTCGAGGAGATCGCCGGATTCCAGCATGCCCGAGAGGAAAACTTTCAGGCCGGGCTCTCGCCCGAAGCAATCCTGGATGCCATCGCCCGGACGAGCCGGCGCTGCACCATCGTCTCGGACGTGGGGCAGCACCAGATGTGGACCGCCAAGCTCTATCCCTACCATCAGCCGAACAGTCACATCACGTCCGGCGGGCTCGGCACGATGGGCTTCGCGGTGCCGGCCGCCATGGGTGTCGCGCTGGCCCGGCCGGAAGAGGCGGTGTGGGCTATCTCCGGCGACGGCGGCTTTCAGATGAACATGCAGGAGATCGCCACCATGGTGCAGGAGGGAATTCCGGTGAAGATGGCCGTGTTCAACAACGGCTATCTCGGGATGGTGCGGCAGTGGCAGCAGTTCTTCCATGGCCGCCGGTACTCGGCCACGCCGATCTGGAGCCCGGACTACGTGCGGCTCGCCGAGGCCTACGGCATTGCCGGCTGGCGGGTGGAATCCTTCGAACAGTTGGAAGATTCCGTTCTGGCTGCGACCGCGGAGCCCGGCCCGGCGTTGATCGAATTCACCATCGAGCAAGAGGCCAACGTGTTCCCGATGATTCCGCCGGGGGGCTCGTTGTCCGAGCCGATCGAGGGTAATCCACCACCTCTCGTGCCGGTGTGAGCGGGTCCCACGCGGTTGCTGTGTTGCTGGAAGACCGACTGGCGACCCTCACGCGGGCTGTGGGGCTCATCCGAAGGCGAAATCTCCCGGTCCAGAGCCTTTCAGTGGGCCCGACCGGAACACCGGGACTCTCGAGGCTGACGCTGATGATTGACTCCGACAGTGGAACTGCCGATCGGGCCGCTCAGCACCTGCAGAAGGTGGTGGGAGTTCGCGCGGCCGTCGCCTTCGCTCCAGGCCAGGGAGTGGCTCGCGAGCTCGCCCTGGTCAAAGTTCGCGCCCCGCGCGCTCGCTACGCCGAGCTGCTCGACATGGCTCAGCTGTATCACGCTTCTGTCATCGACGACGCCTCAGAGGCCGTGATCCTGGAGCTGAGTGGCACCGAGCCGTTCGTTCTGTCGGCCCTGCGGGCGCTGGAGCGATTCGAGATCATCGAAGTGGCTCGCAGCGGCACCGTTGCCCTGGAGAGCGGCACTGACCTTCAATCTGGAATACGCCATGACTGAAGCCTTGCGGATCTACTACGACAGTGACACGGAGCGGAACCGGCTCGTCGGACGAACGTTCGCCATCATCGGCTACGGCAGTCAGGGGCATGCGCACGCGCTCAATCTGCGGGAGAGCGGCGCGGCGGTGATCGTAGGTCTGCGCCCCGGCGGACCATCCTGGAACAAGGCCAAGTCCCAGGGTCTCGATGTGCGGCCGGTTGCCGAGGCGGTCGAAGCGGCCCAGGTGATCATGCTGCTGGTTCCCGATCAGGACACCCGGACGGTGTACGAGAAGGACGTCGCGCCGATGCTGCATGGCGGCAAGACGCTGATGTTCGCCCACGGATTCAACATTCACTATCGAGAAATCACCCCGCCCGCTCCGGTAGATGTCTCCATGGTGGCACCCAAGTCACCGGGACACCTGGTGCGGAGCGAGTTCGAGGCCGGACGCGGAGTGCCGGCGCTGGTGGCGGTGCACCAGGACCCGAGCGGAGAGGCGCTGGCCAACGCGTTGGCGTATGCCGCGGGCATCGGCTGCACCAGGGCCGGCGTGCTCGAGACCTCGTTCCGGGAGGAGACCGAGACCGACCTCTTCGGCGAACAGGCGGTGCTGTGCGGTGGTGTCACGGCCTTGGTGAAGGCCGGCTTCGAGACCCTGACTGCTGCCGGCTACCGGCCTGAGATGGCGTACTTCGAGTGTCTCCACGAGCTCAAGCTCATCGTTGACCTTATGTACCGGGGCGGGCTCCAGTTCATGCGCCACTCCATCAGCGACACCGCCGAGTATGGGGACTACACTCGCGGCCCGAAGGTCATCACCGACGAGACTCGAGCCGCCATGCAAAAAATCCTGGACGACGTGCGAGATGGATCGTTCGCCCGAGAGTGGCTGGCCGAGAGCCGGGCGGGCCGCCCGAACTTCGAGCGGCTGCGCCAGGTCGACCGGGAGCACGAGATCGAGCGGGTGGGCGCACAGCTTCGGGCAATGATGCCCTGGTCGGAAGAAGGAAGGCGAGTCAGCGGGGAAACCGGGAAGCCGGCAGGAGAAGGAAGAGCGGCGGAGAAGGCGCCGCGGCGATCCCCCCTCTCCGCTCAACCCCTCCCTCGGTAATCCGGGTCGGTTCGATGGCCAGGACGCTGTTCGCCAAGGTCTGGGACGCCCACGTGGTACATCGGCTCGACAGCGGGGCCGACCTTCTCTACGTGGATCTCCACCTGGTGCACGAGGTGACCTCGCCCCAGGCGTTCGAGGGATTGCGCCTGGCCGGACGACGGGTGCGCCGCCCCGACCTCACCGTGGCAACGGTCGACCACAACGTCCCCACTGGCGACCGCAGTCTTCCCATTGCCGATGAGCTCTCCCAGCGGCAGGTAGCCGCGCTGGTGCGCAATGCCCGCGGGTCCGGCGTGCGGCTCTTTGACCTGAGCTCGCCGGAGCAGGGCATCGTTCATGTCATCGGGCCGGAGCTCGGCCTCACCCGGCCCGGCATGACCATCGTGTGTGGCGACTCGCATACCTCGACCCACGGCGCCTTCGGGGCCCTGGCGGTCGGCATCGGCACCAGCCAGGTCGAGCACGTGCTGGCCACCCAGTGCATCGTGCAGGTCCGGCCGCGAACCATGGAAGTACGATTCGAGGGCAGCGTTCAGTCCGGTGTCTACGCCAAGGATCTCATACTCGCATTGATCGCCCGGATCGGCACGGCCGGCGGAACCGGCCACGCTATAGAGTTCACCGGTTCTGTAGTTCGCGGGCTCTCGATGGAAGGCAGGATGACGGTCTGCAACATGGCGATCGAAGCCGGCGCCCGGTCGGGGATGATCGCCCCCGACGCGACGACCTTTGATTATCTGGAGCAGCGCCCGCCGGCTCTGGGCGACAAGGATTGGACGGCACAGGTCGAGTCCTGGCGATTCCTCCCGAGCGATCCCGGCGCGCGGTACGACAAAAGTCTCCTGGTTGATGTCGGCGCTATCGCCCCCCAAGTGACGTGGGGGACGAGCCCGGGCATGACCACGGACATCGCCGGCCGGGTACCCGATCCTCGTGACATCGCAGTCGAGAGCGAGCGCGAGAGCTGCCGCCGCGCGCTGACGTACATGGATCTCAAAGCGGGCATGCCACTCGAAGGTCTGCCGATCGACCGCGTCTTCATCGGTTCCTGCACCAACGCACGGATCGAGGACCTCCGGGCTGCGGCGTCGGTGATCGCTGGACGGCGGGTCGCTTCCGGCGTTCGCGCCATGGTGGTTCCTGGCTCGCAGCTGGTGAAGGCAGCTGCCGAGCGCGAAGGATTGAATCGCGTTTTCACCGCTGCGGGATTCGAGTGGCGGAACTCGGGCTGTTCGATGTGTCTCGGCATGAACGACGATGTGCTGGGACCAGGCGAGCGCTGTGCCTCCACCTCCAACCGGAACTTCGAAGGCCGGCAGGGACGGGGTGGCCGAACCCATCTGATGAGCCCCGCCATGGCTGGTGCAGCAGCAATCGCCGGATGCCTGGTCGATGTCCGGAGCTATACCCTGAATCATTCGCTCGGACACTTTTATGCAGCTTCAGTCTGAGCTTCAGCCAGGAGCTAAAACATCAACACCCGCAGGCACTTACCATTTCGACCTCAGGGATATCCTCAAGTCTGTTGGAGTCCGGTATGCATAAGGTTTCTGTGCGCTGATGGAGCGCTTCACCACTCACGTCGGGCGCGTCGTGGCTCTTCCCAGAGTCAATGTGGACACCGATCAGATCATTCCCAAACAGTTTCTCCGGAGCATCGAGCGTACCGGGTTCGGAGCAGTTCTGTTTCATGATTGGCGCTACGAGACCGACGGCGCCCTCAAGCCGGAGTTCGAGCTGAATCGGCCCGAAGCAGCCAATGCATCCGTGCTGCTCGCCGGTGCCAACTTTGGCTGTGGGTCGTCGCGCGAACATGCTGCGTGGGCTCTGGCCGACTTCGGTTTTCGCTGCATCATCGCGGAGTCATTCGGCGACATCTTTCAGGCCAACTGCAGCCAGAACGGAATTCTGCCGGTAACCCTTCCATCACCAGCTGTTCATGAGCTCTTTCGCCGCTGTGCTGGAACGCCCGGATACGAGCTCAGCATCGACCTCGAGTCGCAGCTGGTTCGGGACCGCCAGGGATTTGCCCAACTGTTCGACACTGATCCCTATCGCCGGGCAATGCTGCTGTCCGGTCAGGATGAGATCGGAAAGACACTAATGCTGGAGGACAGGATCGCAGCGTTCGAGCAGCGCTCATGACGCGATTCACCGTGGCGGTGTTACCGGGAGACGGCGTCGGTCCCGAAGTCACCCGGGAGGCCATTGGGGTCCTTCAGGCGATCTCCGAGCTCTTTGACTATCAGATCGATACGAGAGAGTACCTGGTTGGCGCTGCCGCGATTCGCCAGGCAGGAGAGGCATTGCCGTCACGTACCGCGCAAGGCGCTCTGGATGCCGATGCAGTGCTGCTGGGTGCAGTCGGCGATCCCTCCTTGTCCCCAGGACGACAGTCGCCCGAAGCCGGCTTGCTGGCGCTACGGCGGCGACTCGGCGTCTTTGCCAATCTCCGGCCGGTGTCGGTGCATTCGGCTCTCGAGGCCCTGTCCCCACTCAGGCCCGAGCGCCTGGCCGGAACGGATCTCCTGATCGTGCGGGAGCTCACCGGCGGACTCTACTATGGTGAGCCTAGGGGACGGACCGAGGCCGAGGCGGTGAACACCCTGCGCTACAGTGCGAACGAGATCGAGAGGGTGGCCCGGGTTGCCTTCGAATCCGCACGCGCTCGAAGAAGGAAGGTTACCTCGGTGGACAAGGCGAACGTGCTCGAGGTTTCGCAGCTCTGGAGAGAGTGCGTCACCCGAATCGCGGGCGAGTACCCGGACGTCGCGCTGGAGCACCTGTACGTCGATTATGCGGCGATGCGCCTTGTTTCCGACCCAACCAGCTTCGATGTACTCCTGACGGAGAATCTCTTCGGCGACATCCTGAGCGACGAAGCGGCGGTGCTCGCCGGCTCGTTGGGCCTGTTGCCCTCAGCCTCACTCGGTGAAGGGCCCGGACTCTTCGAGCCGGTTCACGGCTCCGCGCCGGACATCGCGGGGCAAGGGAGCGCCAATCCGCTGGGAGCCATCGGATCGGTGGCGATGCTGCTGCGCTACGGGCTCAAACTCGCAGAGGCAGCGGAGCTGGTCGATGAGACGGTACGGTCGGTCTTGCACGCCGGCTGGCGAACCCGGGACATTGCCCGGCCGGGAGAGCGTGCGCTGACAACTCGGGAGATGGGTCGGGAGGTCGTGCGGGCGCTCAAACCGCATGTCGCCCATGGCATGGTGCGGTAGATCCTACAGATCAGTGACGGCGCCAAGGCTCGCGCTGGAGACCAGCCGGGCATACTTGTGGAGCACGCCGGCTGTATAACGGGGAGTCGGTGCGGTCCATGAGGCGCGCCGGCGCTCGAGCTCGCCCGCAGCAACATCGAGCTGCAGCAGGCGGCGGTCGGCGTCAATCGTGATGCTGTCGCCCTCGTGGACCAGGGCGATGCTGCCGCCTGAGGCCGCTTCGGGGGCGACGTGCCCTACCACCAGCCCGTAGGTACCCCCGGAAAATCTTCCATCGGTGATCAGTCCCACCGAGTCGCCGAGCCCCGCGCCGATCAGTGCCGATGTCGGAGCGAGCATTTCGCGCATTCCCGGCCCGCCCCGAGGGCCCTCGTAGCGGATGACGATGACATCACCCGGACGGATCCGGCCGGCGAGAATGGCCTCGAGACACCGCTCCTCCGAATCGAACACCCGTGCGGGACCGGTGATCCTGGGAGATTTGACTCCCGTGATCTTCGCAACCGCACCCTCAGGGGCAAGGTTACCCCGGAGAATGGCGAGGTGTCCCTCAGGGTAGACCGGCTCGCTCCAGGGGCGGATCACCTCCTGAGCGGATGCGGGCTCCGGCGGCACTTCCCGAAGCGACTCGCTCACCGTCTCTCCCATGATGGTGAGGGCGTCGCCATGAAGTTTGCCGTGCTCCAGCAGCATTTTCATCACCTGCGGCACCCCTCCCGCGCGGTGGAGATCGGTGGCTACGAAGCGTCCGGACGGCTTGAGGTCGCAGAGCACCGGCGTGCGCGCCCCGATTGCCTCGAAGTCGTCCAGGTCCAGACCGACGCCGGCGCTCTTGGCAATCGCGAGCAGGTGCAGCACAGCATTGGTGGACCCACCCAGCGCCATGACCACCGCTATGCCGTTCTCAAAGGCCTTCCGGGTGAGGATCTGTCTCGGACGGAGCCTCAGGCGGACCGCCTCCACCAGCGTGCGACCCGAATCGGCGGCACTCTCCTCCTTCTCGACATCTTCGGCGGCCATAGTGCTCGAACGGGGCAGGCTCATCCCCATTGCTTCGAACACCGAAGACATGGTGTTGGCCGTGAACATGCCGCCGCAGGAGCCTCGGCCGGGGCAGGCCCGCCGCTCGATCTCCAGCAGCTCGCGGTCATCGATCCTGCCGGCACTGTGCTGGCCCACGGCCTCGAAGGCGCTGACGACGGTCAGATCCCGCCCGTTGTAATGGCCCGGCTTGATGGTGCCGCCATAGACGAAGATCGCCGGGATGTCCATCCGCGCGATGGCGATCATGGCTCCCGGCATGTTCTTGTCGCACCCACCCACCGCCAGCACGCCATCCATACTCTGGGCACCGCAGGCGGTCTCGATCGAGTCGGCGATGACCTCGCGGGAGACGAGTGAGTACTTCATGCCTTCGGTGCCCATCGAAATCCCGTCACTCACCGTCACGGTTCCGAAGGTCTGCGGCATGGCTCCCGCGTGGCGGATGGCCTCCTCAGCTCGGTGGACGAGCCGCTCCAGCCCCGCATTGCATGGAGTGATGGTGCTGTGCGCGTTGGCGATACCGATGATCGGCTTGCCGAAGTCATCGTCGCCGAAGCCGACCGCGCGCAGCATGGCCCGGTTAGGTGCGCGCTCGACACCCTGGGTGATGGCGCTGCTTCGGAGCTGGTTGGGCATCAGAGGAATGTATTGGAAGGACGGGAAGGTCGGAAAGGACGAAGGACGGCGAAACAGACCTCATCCCTCACTTCGTTCGGGATGAGGTGGCTGACTTGTGCTTCACGCTTACCCGCTGACCACCGGCTCCGCCGGGGTGACCGCCGCTTCGTTCTGCTCGCCGGTCCGTATCCGGAACACCTGGGCGACGTCGAGAACAAAGACCTTTCCGTCTCCCACCTCTCCGGTGCGGGCGCTCTTGAGAACGGCATTGACGGTGGGCACCACGAAGGGCTCGGATACCCCGATCTCCAGGCGCACCTTCTCCTGCAGGTCCACTTTCACCGTAGTGCCTCGATAGGTCTCGACTCGCTCGGTCTCGCCCCCGTGGCCCAGCACGCGGGAGACGGTGAGCCCCCGAACCTCACACCGGTACAGCGCCTCCAGCACCTCGTTCAAGCGGTCGGGCCGGATAATGGCGACAATCAGCTTCATGGCTGGATCTCCTATCGGACGGTAGCGGCAGCGGGGAGCATCACACCCGAGGGCTCGTCGGCGATGAGCACGTCCGGATGCACCAGGATCGAGCCTTCACCGCTGGCGTAGGCCTCCTCACCGTGCTGGCTCACGTCCATCCCCACACCCTCGATCCTCGGCACCGCGCGGAGTGAAAGGACCAGGCTCAGCCCCTTAAGGATCGCGAATGTCATGATCCC
>DATKJJ010000271.1:0-2646 GCA_035543695.1 Gemmatimonadales bacterium
CCGGCTATGGTCTGTATTGCGCCGGAGGTGATCACCAGAGAGAGGTCGGCAGGAGAGGTTGCTGCCAAAGAGATGATCCGGGCCTGCCCATAAAGCTCCTTCGCCCCGAGCGCCAGAAATGCGCTCAGGGCGAAGAAGAGACCGAACGTACGGCTGCCCATGCTATTAGGCCCAGATGTTTCGCTCGTCGCTTACTGAACGACCGCCTGGAGGTTGAGCGTACCGGTGTAGTTGCCGGCCATGGTGGTGGTGCCGGTCAGGTTCAACCGAAGATCCAGCTGGTCGGTGCGGGTCCCAAAGTAGCTGCCCGCCGCCACTGCCTGGCTGAAGAGCTGCAGGCTTCCGCCAGCGACGCCGACGCCGCCCACGGCACCGTTGGTGAAGGCGGCAAACGCGGTGGCTCCAACCCGACCCTCGACCTTCGAGGAGGGGATCAGGTCAGTACCGTTCACCAGCGCCTGTGCCGGCGTGGCAAACCAGCCGATCATCCGCACCGAGGAGCCGGCGTTCAGGTTCCAGTCGGTGGTCAGGCTGACCGGGGTGAACTGGTTGGCCGTGGAGTTGTCCGTGATGTTGGCCAAGGTCGCGGTGGCGACGTTCGTGCTCACCGTCAGGGTCGCCGCCTTCGTCGCTGTAAGCGCAACGGTGGCAACGTTTGAGGTGAGTCCTACCTGGGCCGACGCGGTGCTGGAGCCGACCAGCACAAGCGCGGCTGTTCCCACAAGGGCACTCTTCAACAGGGCATGCATTGCTCGACTCCGGGCTGAGGTTCGGTCTGAGACTACCGATCGGCCGAAGTACAAGACACGTGCCCGGCCCTGGACCGGTACCACCCGCCGGATTCTGTACAGCTTGCCCCGTCTTCCGGAGCGGGTCGGACGGGGATTGCACCCAGCTCCTGTCAACCGGATTTATTCCCAAGGCCCGGGGAAATATCAGGCCAGATTCGGCGAGCTAAATGACCAGCAACTATTAGGTTAGGCAAAAGAACTGGGGGAAGGTACGGAGCCGGCGGCCCAGCCGGATCTTGAGCGTAAGCCGCGCTGCCGAGAGGGTTTGTATCGCCGGTGTTACAAACTGGCCGGTTCCTGGACGGGAGTGTGACCGCTCCCACTCCCGGAGCAAGACCCGTCAAAATGCGATGGTTTAGTGCAGCTAGGGTCTAGTCCTCGTCATGATCCCGGTCGTGGTCCCGCTTATGGCGAGCCGGGTCTTCTTCGCTGCCCGGGCGAACCAGCCGAATGGTCCCCTGGAACGACTCGAGGGTAACCTGCGCACTCCCGGAGCCCAGAGTGAAGTTGAACCCTTTGCCCTTCCGGGTGCCCTGCAGGGGGACCGGGAATTCGGACTCGAAATCGCCGCTGAAAGTGGAGACTGTCACCCCGGCACTGGTTCCCTGGGGGACGGTCAGCGTCAGATCTCCGTTATGGGTCGAGAGCGCATAGCGGCCGTTGCTCCTGATCGGACCGGAATAGGCGATATCGCCGTTTACCGTGTTGGCGTCGAGGCTCGACGCATCCACCCCCTGGAGCAAGATCTCGCCGTTGACCGTCTGTGCCGCGATATCGCCGGAGCTGTTGGCCACTTCGACGTCATCATTTACCGAGTTCACGTTGATCCGGCCTCTGGCTCCGCGCAGCCGCACCGAGCCCTGAACCGAACGCAGCGAGATCAGACTCTCGCCACCGGTGACATCTACTTCGCCCTCGACCGTCTCGACCGATATGGGTGCCCGGATCCCTTCCACTTTAGCGTCGGTATTCACTCCGGCCAGGCTGAGACCGATCCAGGCGGGCGCGCTGATCCGAAGCGTGATCTCCTCGGGGGGGCCATGTCGTCCCTGGGTCCGAATACTGATGCCGGTCGGGCTGCTCGAAATCTCGAGCTGATCCTGATCGGCGTTGGCCTCGATCCGAACCGCGTTTCTGTTCCAGGCGCGCACTGTGACCTCGCCCGCGTAGGCATTGACGGCCAGGCGCTGACCCCGCACCGCGTTGAGAGTGGTATCCACCTGGACATCGGGTGCCAGCGCCAGGATACCGGTCAGGAGGGCAAACAGCACGGGAGGTCCTTTCAGCTCACCGGAACGAGCGCGGCCGCCTGGCGCAGCAGGTCGAGCTTACGCCGCATCGTTTCGGCCAGATGGGTGTTGAGGTACAGGTTACCAGAGTCCGCATCGAGCGCGCGCTGTGCCTCGGCAATGGCGCGATCGATGGCGGCCAGATTTTTCTCGATGATCTTGACGGTGGTGGAGTCGAGCTTGCCCCGGCCCTCTGCCAGCACTCGCTCCAGGTCGGCCACGGCAGCGGCGTAGCTTTGAGAGGCGTTGGGCCTCATTGATACGTTGACAGCGGCGGCACCGCCGGGCGGGCTGGACGGGACCGGAGCGAGCACCACGGACTGCCGGGCACTCCCGCTCAGGAACCAGACGGTTCCACCCGAAACGGTCATTAAGGCAATGCCGGCCGCGGCAAGCTGAGGCAAGGAGAACGCCCAGCGGCGCCGCACTCGGCGCTGAGCGCCGAGATCCACCACGGCGTGGGCCTTGGCCGTTCCTGCCCCGATTCGGGCGGCGATGCCCGGCCAGAGATCGGTGGCCGGAGCAGGCTTCTTGAGGGTGCGCGCTCGGCGTACCACCCGCCGGAG
>DATKJJ010000272.1:0-8732 GCA_035543695.1 Gemmatimonadales bacterium
CTGGGCTGGGCCCAGATGCTGAACGAGGACTACGATGAGGCGCTGGGAAACTTCTCCAAAGTCCTCATGAAGGAGCCGGCCAACGCTCTCGCCCGGATCAACGTCGGATATATTTGTCTCAAGAAAGGCATCTTCGGCGAGGCCATCGAGCACTTGTCCAAGGCCATCCGACTGGACAATGACCGCAAGGCCACCTTGTACGCTCACTATTATCTGGGCCTGGTGTACCTGGAGCGTGAGATGTACGAAGATGCCCAGACCTTTCTTCGCAAGACTCTGAAGCTCGGCCCCAACCTCATCGAGGCGTACTTCGAGCTGGGTCGCGCTCTTTGGCTGGGCGGAGAGCGGGAAGCAGCCGTCAAAGTCTGGACCGACGGGTACAAGGCCAACAAGTTCAATCCATGGGCCAAACGGTGTCAGGAAATGTTGGAAGTTGCATCCGCCGGAGGTGAAGTCCCGCGCAGTCCGCTCTCCTAGTCCTCCTCAGTACCTTGGCGGGCGCGCCCGCGCAGAATCCACCGACAGCTATCCGGGTTGGGCCCGTTACTGCTGTAGCTTGGCCCGAGCAGTTGAGGCTGGCCACAGATCTGGCTCGCCGGGCGGCGGAGCCTACCGACTGGCCCGGCCTGGGCCGGCGCAGTCCTGGACCACTCCGGCTCATTGTGGTGCCTGATGCCCGTCGCCTCGACTCTCTTTCGGCCGGCCGCGCGCCGGGTTGGGGCGCAGCGGTGGCATTACCCGGCGAGCGCCTCGTGCTCCTTCGAGCCGATCTGGACGACGTCTACCGCACGCTCCGGCACGAGCTGGCCCATCTGGCCCTTCATGAGGCCATAGATGTCAGGGTCCCTCTCTGGTTTGATGAGGGGTATGCGGCCTGGGCTGCCGGCGAATGGGAGCGACTCGGTGGTCTCGAGTTGAATCTGGCCGTTGTCCGGGGAGCCGTGCCGGACCTCCCTGGTTTAGATGGAGCGCTTCGAGGGTCCGCTTCAACGGCGGACGCTGCCTATGCCCTGGCGGCTTCAGCCGTGACCGAGCTCGCGCGGCGCAATCCCACCCACTCGCTCACCCCACTGCTGGACCTGCTGCGAGCGGGCCAGGACTTCGAGGTTGCCGTGCAGCGCACCACCGGCCTCAACCTCGCGCAATTCGATGTCGAATGGCGCCGAAACCTTCGCCATCGGTACAGCCTGGCCAACTGGATCTTGGCAGGGGGAGGCTGGGGTGTGCTCACGCTGGTGCTTTGGATCCTGCTGCGCCGCCGTCGCGCAGCCGACCTCCCGCGCCGGGCCGCGCTCGATGAAGGATGGGAGATTCCACCGGAAGACGCAGCCACGTCTGAACTTGACCGAACCCAGGAACCGTAGTAGCCTCATCCTCAATATGTCGAATCCTCGACCTTCCACCCGTCCGGAGCAGGCTTCGCCCAGGCATTTCGTGCTGGCCCCACGAAACCTCATCATCCTGGCGCTGGCGGTTCTCGTGCTCATAGTCGGGTATCTGACGCTTCGAGCCGGTCACCCTAGCGCGGCTGCGGTGATCCTGGTCTTCGGGTATTGCGTGCTGTTTCCTGTTGGGATCGCGCTGTAGCCCGGAGTGTTGCTCGTCACGGCACGGTCTCTGCAATACCGCTAAAAACTTAGCAGCCGTGACGCTCGATCAGGGCGAATAGCTCAGCTGGTTCAGAGCGCCTGCCTTACACGCAGGATGTCGGGGGTTCGAATCCCTCTTCGCCCATTCCTTCCCGCACCGCGCGGGACTGTGTTGGTCCGAGAGGGCCGTCTTGTAGGGGAGATCCAGAATGTACCTGTCCCGTTTCGTTGGATTTGCTGCGGTTGCGGCTGCGCTGTCCGCCCCTCTCGCTGCGCAAGGCATACCTCGCGGGGCTCGCACCACCCAAACGGTGACGAACGCTCCGCGCTTGATGGTCGCGAACCCGTTTGCGTACGCCCCAGGAGACTCGGCGGCTGCGGTTCACATCGGAACTGCGATGCGGCAGGGGATAAAAGACATCGTGGGCCGGAACTTCAACGTGGTCGAACAGACTCAGATGAACGACGCGCTGAAGCAGTACGGCTATCCGATCGATGCCATCCTGAGTCCGCCGCTGGCCACCACCCTGGCCAAGAACATTCAGGCCCGGGTCATCGTGACGGGGACTTTGGCAAAAGCGAACAACGGCAGGCCGTCGGTAACCGCGCGGCTGATCGGAGTGAACGACGACGCGGGGAACGTGGTCACGCTCACCCAGGGCCAGGGCCAGACGCCGGAAGACTTCGGGAAGCAGCTTGCCAAGGCCTTGGAGCCGGCGGTGAAGTCGCTGCCCGATGCCAAGGCCTGTGTGGACCAGCGAACCACCAAGGCGGATAAGGCCAAGGACGCGGCCGAAAAGGCCGTGAAGGCACTTCCCAATCATGGATTGGCGGAGTTCTGCCTCGCCCAGATTGCGGTGGACAAGAAGGCTCCTCGCGGTGAAGTGGTCAAACACCTGCAAGCCTCGGCCAAGGGAGATCCGCTCAGCCTTCCCGTGTGGACGGCCTTGGCCGGTCAGTATCAGCAGGCCAACGATACCGCCAACACTCTGGTGGCATTCGGCCAGATGTTGCGGGTGGCTCCGACAAACCAGAAGCTGCGAGAGGAGCTGTTCAAATACTTCCTGCAGTCCGGACATCCGGAAACAGCCAAGGCCATAGCCGATTCAGGCCTCAAGCTGGATCCTTACAATGCCGATCTGTACGACCTCAAGAGCAACGCCTGCCTGTTCCTCGGCGACTTCAAGTGTGCGGTGGACGCGCTGGAGACGATGTATGCTACCGATTCCACCAAGGCGGACACCCTCTTCTTTACCAAAATCTCGGCAGCGGCTGCGGAGGGTGAGAATCCGGACAAGGTCAAATTGCTCAAGTGGTCGCAGGCCGGTATCCGGAAGTATCCCAACAACCCAACGCTGTTGGGATACCTGAACAAGGGGTACCTGATGAACGGCCAGACGGACAGCGTTGTGTCCGTCACCAATCGCATCATTGCCAAGGACACCACGGAAACCGGCGTGATTGCCGCCCTGGCCGCTGCTCAGGCGCTGATCATGCCTCCGGACCAGGCGGCCAATGCCCAGCGGACCGACTCGGCGGGCAGGCCGGCTCCGAAGGATTCTGCCGCA
This sequence comes from Gemmatimonadales bacterium, assembly GCA_035543695.1. Lineage (GTDB taxonomy): Bacteria > Gemmatimonadota > Gemmatimonadetes > Gemmatimonadales > GWC2-71-9 > CAVVWJ01. The sequence continues at coordinate 3,158 of DATKJJ010000272.1, forward strand.
GCCTCTCCCGCGGCGGTTCGGCCGGATTCCGCCCCGGCCGGCGCGGCCAAGGACTCGACCTCGCCGAGCGCTGCTGGTAGCAACGCCTCCGGATTTACTCCGCGTCCCAAGGAAGCGGTGCCGTTCCTCGAGTTCGCCATCAAGTACGGCGATCCGCAGCGGAAGGAGCAGGCGGCCGCTCTGCTATACACCGGCGCCGCGCCGCTGCTGCAGCAGCCTCAAGATCTGCAGGGAGCCGAGCAGTTGCTCCGACTCTCGGCCCAGTCCGCCAGTCCGACTGGGAAAGTGCGCCCGGCAGCGAACTACCTGCTTGGTTTGGCTCTCCTGTTCCAGGTGCCGCAGATCGATCCGGTCACCGAAAAGCAGAAGTCGTGCGATGGAGCCAAGCAGGAGCAGGCATTGCTGGCCGGGGCCGATTCGGCTCTGACAGCTGGTCGTTCGGTGAATGAAAAGGCAGTGGACAAGAACCTCGACGTCATCAAGAAGTACACGCCGAGAATCAATTCCATGCTGAAGGCCTACTGTAAGGGGGAGAAGAAGAAGGCTTAAATGGTAGGGTCTTACCCTAGACCCTCCCTCTCGAACCGCCTATATTCCCGCTCCCTTACGGGGGCTGTAGCTCAGCTTGGTTAGAGTGCCGCACTGTCACTGCGGAGGTCGCGGGTTCGAGCCCCGTCAGCCCCGCTCGCTCCACGTAGCCACCTCACCCCGTCCCCCCGGACGGGGTGTTGTGTTTCAGCCCTTCAGAGCTGGCATGTTCGAACCCAACGCGAAGTACCATGTGCCGGTGCTGCTCACGCCGGTGCTCGAAGCTGCCCGGGGAGCACGCCGGGTGGTCGATGCTACCCTGGGGGACGGGGGCCACGCAGCGGCACTCCTCGGCATGGGCGCGCAGGTCCTCGGGATCGACCGGGACCCGCAGGCGATTGCTATCAGCCGCAGCCGTCTGGGCGAGAGCTCCATACAATATCTCCAGGCCCCGTACGGCTCCCCCGAGGCGCTTGAGACGGTGGCTCGGTTCGATCCGGATTTCATACTCCTCGATCTGGGGGTTTCTTCGCGGCAACTGGACGATGAGGGCCGCGGTTTTACTTTCCGTCCTGGTGCGCCGCTCGACATGCGGATGGGCCCTGCGGACGATACGGCGGCCCTCCTGCTGAACGAAGCCGGCGCTGCTACCCTCGAACAGATTTTCCGGGACTACGGAGACGAACGGCGCGCTCGGCGTCTGGCGGCCGAGATCGTGCGGCGCCGGCAACGGCAACGCTTCAGCACGAGCGACGACCTGGTCAACTCCATCCGCGCTGTTCTGGGCCCCCAGAGTGGACCAGGGGACTTCGCCCGGATCTTCCAGGCCGTCCGGATCGCGGTGAATGGAGAGCTGGAAGACCTGGAGCGGGCTCTTCCAGCCTATCGCGATGCACTCAAGCCGGAGGGAAGGCTGTCGATCATTACCTATCATTCAGGCGAAGATCGGCTGGTGAAGCACACCTTCCGCAGCTGGAGTGCGGGCTGCGTCTGTCCTCCCGGCCTTCCGATCTGTGTCTGCGGCTCCAGGCCACTGGGCCGGGTTCAGCCCCGCAAGCCGGTGATCCCTGGGAGCGAGGAGCTGGAGGCCAATCCGCGATCGAGGAGCGCCAAACTCCGAACCTTCGTCGTCAATGCTTCGGCTTAGGGGGCGTCACTGGGTGTTGCTGTGGCTGCTGGTATTTCTGGGCGGTGCCTTGATCGTGGTCGGCCGGCAGACGGCGGCGTTCAAGACCGCTCGTCAGCTGCGTGATCTGCGCGAAATCCGCGGCAGCCTGGAGGCACGGCGAGCTGACCTGGAGCGCCGGATCCGGGTGGCCTCGAGCCGGGAGGTGCTGGTGCCGGTAGCCCGCCGGGGCCTGGGGCTCCACGAGCCGGCCGACTCGGAGTTTGTGCTCTTTGCCGTCCCCTCGCCTGCGGCGGGAGTGAGTCGCTGATGGCCAAGCCGCTGGTTCGGATCGCGGCGGTTCAGCTTGGCTTTGTTCTGGTGATTGCAGCCATTCTCGCCCGTGCGGCGCAGCTCCAATTATTTCAGGGAGAACGGTGGGCGGAACAGTCGCGGCGGCAGCGGACCGAGCGCGCCGTGCTTCCCGCCCGGCGTGGAGGGTTGTTCGACCGAAACGGCGTTCCGCTCGCGGTCAGCCAGGAGTTCTATCACGTCGGGATTGCTCCTAACGAGCTGACCGACGTCCCTTCCACCGGACGGCTGATCAGCCGCCAACTCGGCATTCCCTGGTCAGTGCTCTCCCGCGATCTGCGCACCGGTAAGCGATGGGTCTACTATCACGGGCCTTTCAGCGCTACCCAGGTGCAGTCCTTGCGCCGGGTCAGCGGCATTCATCTGAGCCAGGATTATCAGCGCTTTTACCCGTCTCGACTGCTGGCCCGGCCCATCATCGGCGGACTTTCGGCAGAGCGGGAGAGTGGCGCTGCGGGACTCGAGCTCTCGCTCGACTCGATTCTCACCGGCGCTCCTGGAGAGGCGGTGCTTCTCAAGGACCGCGCGGGCCGCCGCTACGATTCCCCGGCTCGAGTGATCCGAGAGCCCGTGGCGGGCAACGACGTCGTTCTCACGATCGATGCGGAGCTTCAAGAGATCGCGGAGCGGGGACTGGATGATGCGCTGTCGAAAATGGACGCGGAGGGCGGCGACGTCGTTTTCTTAGATCCCAATGATGGGGAACTGCTCGCCCTCGCGTCCCGGCAGTCGGGTGGTCGTTCCGGCTATACCTCCAGCCGCGCCTCCACCTTCACCGATCCGTTCGAGCCGGGGAGCACGGCCAAGCTGTTCACCGCGGCGGCCCTGCTGCTCCATCAGCGGGTGGACAGCTCAGACCGGGTCTTTGCCGAAGGCGGGACCTGGCATATGCCGATTACCAGCAGCGGCCTCACCCGGGTGATCACCGATGCGCACAAGACCACCGGTTCCCTGACCCTGGCGCAAACCATTCAAGTCTCCAGCAATATCGGGATCGCAAAGTTCTCCTCTCGTCTTTCCCCGGAAGAACAGTTCGAGATGCTGCGAGACTTCGGCTTCGGAACTCCAACCGGTGCGGAGTTTCCCTCTGAATCAAGGGGCCGCCTGGCCCGTCCCGACAAATGGCAGCCGATGTACACCAGAGCCAGTCTTGCCATGGGCTACGAGTTCGGGGTGACCCCGGTCCAATTGGCCGTAGCCTATGGCGCGATCGCCGACGACGGTGTGCTGCTCACTCCCACTCTGGTGCGGGAGATTCGAAGCCCGCGAGGAGATCTTCTGTACCGCCATCATCCCGAGCCGGTGCGCCAGGTGGTTCCTCCACCGGTTGCGGCCAAGCTCCGGGAGTACCTCAAGGGGGCAGCCGGGGAGGGCGGAACCGGAGAGGAAGCTCAGCTGGTGAACTACACCCTGCTGGGGAAGACCGGTACCGCTGTGCGGTTCGAGAACGGCCGCTATGTGCGCGGGGAGTACACCGCGTCGTTTGCGGCTCTGTTCCCGGCCGACGATCCCCAGCTGGTGGTGATCGTGAAGATCGACAATCCCCAGGGCAAATATTACGGTGGCCTCACCGCGGCTCCGGTGACTCGCACGATGTTGCAGCAAGCCTTGGCTTCCCGCCGAGTTGCGATCGACCGCAGCCGTTTTGCTGATGTCGATACAGCTCCCGCACCGGAAGCCCAGACCTCGTCCACGGCGGCGACGATGGCGCGGCTGGTGGTGTCCTTGCCCTACAGCACTCCGAAAGTGGATCGCGCAGCGCGGTTGGTACCCGAGGTTGCCGGTCGTCCGGTTCGCGAGGCCGCCCTGCTGCTCCATCGCCAGGGTTTTCGAGTGACCCTGCGCGGTCTGGGCCGAGTCAGTAAAACCGCACCCGCTGCGGGCGACACGGCAGCGCCCGGCACCACGGTGGTGGTATGGGCGGACTGACCTGGTCTCAGGTTATTCAGGAGCTTGGCCGCGCCGATCTGCTGAGCAACGCACCCGCCGCCGGCCCGGAGCCTCGTGCTTTGGGCGTGGACAGCCGCACCGTGGAGCGGGGTACGTTTTACATCGCTGTGCGCGGATCACAGGCAGACGGCCATCGCTTCGTGGCCGATGCGGTTGGAAAGGGAGCCTCCGCCGTCATAGTCGAGACTCCGCAGAAGTCGGCTGTTCCCGAAATTGTGGTTCGAGACAGCCGGCGCGCCGCGCTGGTACTGGGCGCTGCGTGGTATGGTCATCCGGGGCGGTCTCTTACCTTGATCGGCGTCACCGGCACCAATGGGAAGACCACCACCACCGGAATCATCCGCCATCTCTTGAACCGAAATCAGAGCGCCGGCAGCATCGGCACCGTGGGCGCCTTCGACGGTTCCGACAGACCGGTTTCCTCGACCGCAGGCTCGCTCACCACCCCCGGACCCATCGACCTGCAGGCCACATTGGCGGTATTGCGGGGAAGGGGAGTGACCCATGTCGCCATGGAAACGTCATCGCACAGTCTGGATCAGGGACGTCTGGATGGGCTCAGCTTTGCGGCGGGAGTCTTTACCAATGTCACCCGCGATCACCTCGACTATCACGGGACCATGGAGGCGTACCTCGGGTCCAAGCTGCGCCTGGCCGATCTCCTTCGGCCCTCGGGCGTGGAGGTGGTCAATCTGGATGACGACGCCTGGCGTGCACTGCCGTCCCGCAATCGGCGGATCACGTTTGGTCTCCACCCCGCAGCCGACGTCCGCGCCACCCACATCAGTCTCAACGCGAGCGGCTCCTGTTTCCTCCTGGCCGGCCGCTTTGGCTCCTGTGAGGTGCTCCTGCCCTTGCTGGGAGACTTCAACGTCAGCAACGCGCTGGCTGCCGCGGCCACGGCCCTCGCGCTGGAGCTTTCTCTGCAAGAGGTAGTCGACCGGCTGGCGACCACCCCTCAGATTCCTGGTCGGATGGAACGCATCTCGGATACTCCCTGCACGGTTCTGCGGGATTATTCCCATACTCCCGACTCGCTGGAACGAGCCCTGCGGACTCTGCGGCCACTCACACCGGGACGGATCATCCTGGTTTTCGGCTGTGGTGGTGATCGGGACAAAGGAAAGCGGCCCCTGATGGGCCGCATCGCGGCTGACTTGTCCGATCTGGCGATAGCCACGTCGGATAACCCGCGCACCGAGGATCCGGAGGCCATCATTGACGAGATCGAGCGCGGGATGGGGGGCGCTCCCCATCTGCGGATCCCCGACAGACTCGCCGCCATACGCGCGGCATTGAACGAAGGCCAGGCCGGCGACACCATCCTGCTCGCCGGCAAGGGGCACGAGACCTACCAGATTATCGGAACCAGAAAGATCGATTTCGACGAGCGGGAAATCGTGCAGGGGCTAGTGCGAGGCGAGCGGTGAGCGGTGAGCCGGTGACGCCCGTCGGCGGTGTCTGGTCCGCGGCAGCGATAAACGCCGCGATTGGCATAAAACCTGGTGTGGGCGACGCGGAAATCACGTACAACGGAATCTCTACCGACAGCCGCGCCATCAGTCCTGGCGCCCTGTTCGTTGCGCTCCAGGGTGAGCGCTTCGATGGTCACGACTATCT
>DATKJJ010000273.1:0-10259 GCA_035543695.1 Gemmatimonadales bacterium
CTTGGTGGATGCCCGTGGTAACGCGGCCAGCTTTACCGGGAAGACCACCTTCGATTGGGCCGGGGGCAGGGTTGGCGCGCCCTCCGGACGGGGAAACGTCCTGGGGGGTAAGGGTGAGGTGATCGTCGGTCGAGGGTACGCCGCGCAGGCCAACATCATGGTGTCGGATCAGACGGTGAAGAATCTGGCTGAGACCTTCGAGCACACCAGCGGCAACTTGGCAGACCGGCTCATGGCGGCGCTCAAGGCGGGTCAGGCCGGTGGCGGCGACAAACGGGGCATGCAGTCCGCTGCCCTGCTGGTCGTGAGAAAAAATGGAGGTTATCTCGGCGCGAACGATCGGTTCATTGACATCAGGGTCTACGATGCTCCGGACCCCATCGCCGAGCTCGAGCGGCTGCTCGCATTGCACAAACTGCACTTCTTTCCCAGCGAGCCGAAGGATCTGGTTCCGATTACTCCGGCAGTCGTCAAACAGTTGGAGCCCATTCTGCTGAACGAGCCGGTGAAGCAACCGGAGAAGTGGCTCAAGGCCAAACAGGGAAGCGCGACGCCGACATTCCTCGAGGCGCTGAAGAACTTCATGTATTGGGAAAACTACGATGTGCGGGTTCGCATGGATGGGAAAATCGACCGTGTAGTCCTGCAGGATATCCTCAAGAAGCGCAATCGCTGAACGGACTCCAATGGCCACAGCCGCGGTTCGGCCCCCTCAGCCAGGGCTGAGGGAATCAGACACCCGATTCTTCGGGCATCCCCGAGGACTGTCCACCCTCTTCTTCACCGAGATGTGGGAGCGGTTCAGCTACTACGGAATGAGAGCATTGCTCATTCTGTTCATGACCGCTCCGGCGGCAGCCGGCGGGCTGGGCTTCACGACCGCGACGGCCGGGCCGATCTACGCACTGTATGTCAGCTCGGTGTATCTGCTCTCGGTTCCCGGCGGATGGATTGCGGACCGAGTACTGGGCCTCAGGCGCGCCGTCTTCGTGGGCGGCGTCATCATCATGACAGGTCACATTTGCTTGGCTCTTCCCACGCTGAGCACGTTCTACCTGGGCCTGGTTCTGATCGCGGTGGGCACCGGCATGCTGAAATCCAACGTGAGCGTGCTGGTCGGTAAGCTGTACCCGCCTGACGATGACCGGCGCGATGCCGGCTATTCCATCTATTACATGGGGATCAACAGCGGCGCCTTCATCGCCCCCTTCATTACCGGCTGGCTGGCCCAGGGAGAAGGTTTCAAGCGCATTCTGGCCTCCGCCGGACTTGAGCCGAATTCTTCCTGGCACTGGGGATTCGGCGCTGCGGCAGTCGGAATGTTCCTGGGCTTGATACAGTACGTCGTCGGAGGGAAGCACCTGTCTCCCGACGGCCTCCACCCGGCCCGGCCCAGCGACCCCGCCGCTGCGGCACGGGTCGATCGCCAGGTTCGCGTGGTCGGTATGGTAACGCTGGTTGTTGGGCTGACCGTGGTGGTGCTCCTGACCACTGGGCTGCTACGGCTCAATCCGGAGGCAATCTCGCGGAACTTCAGCTGGGTACTGATTGCGGTCACCGTTTCGTTCTTCTCCTGGCTTTTCCTCAGCCGAGGGTGGACCAGGGAGGAACGGAAGAGCCTGGTGGTGATCGCGGTACTATTTGCGGCTGCGGCCGTTTTCTGGATGGCGTACGAACAAGCCGGCTCGACCCTCAATCTGTTTGCGGCGCGGAGTACCAACAACGCGATCCTGGGGCACGGCTTTCCTCCCAGCTGGTATCAGGCGCTGCCGCCCCTGTTCATCATCATCTTTGCGCCCGTATTTGCCGCCCTCTGGCTCAGGTTAGGCCGCCGAAACCCCTCCAGTCCGGCCAAGTTTGCGCTGGCGCTCCTGCTCCTGGGCCTGGGCTTTGCCGTGATGATCGGAGCCGCGGGGGCGGCCGCGGCAGGCGCACGAGTCAGCCCACTCTGGCTGGCGCTTTCGTACCTGCTGCAAACGCTGGGCGAGCTGTGTCTCAGCCCGGTTGGCCTGAGCGCGATGAGTGTTCTGGCTCCCCACCGGATCGCCGGCTTGGTGATGGGTGTCTGGTTCCTGGCCCTATCGGTGGGCAACTACCTGGCGGGTATGGCATCCAGCTTCTATGAAACGTTGCCGCTGACCACCTTGTTCACGATTGTGACCGCGACGGCTCTCGGCACCGCTCTCGTCCTCACCCTGTTGATCAAGCCTATTGGAAGGATGATGGCTCGCTCCTAGCGACTGATCCTGTCTGCCGGTAAGCCGGTCGGATCAGCCGGTGTGGTCTTGAAGACCTGAAAGAGATACCAGAGCGACGGCAGCAGAATCACAGCACCGGCGGCCAGAACGATCAAGGTCAGCCGTAGGGTGGATTGGGGCGCCGCCGTATTGCGAATGGTGAAGTTCGGGGGCAGCAGGAACGGATACTGCGCCATGGCCCAGCCCCAGAAGATCAGGGAGACCTGAAGGGCCACCGCCAGTCGTGCCAGGCGATAGCGACGATACCAGAGCGCAGCCAGAACCGAGATCGCTGCGGCGGCGGTGAGGAGGTGCAGGGGAAGGGCCCAAGGAGAGTCCATCAGTCCGCCTCGAACCAGTGGCGCAGACTGGGGCGACAACAACAGGACCAGCGCAGAAGCGAAGAACACGACAACTCCGCAAGCCAGGGCCCGCCGACGGAAGTCCTCACACAGCTCCCGGTCCACGCTTTCCAGGGTCAGGAACACCGCGGCCAAAAACGCAAACAGTACCAGGGTCAACAGGCCGACACTCAGCCCGAACAGGGTGAGCCAGGGCTCCACGAACCGCTGCGCAAAACTGCCCCGGATATCACCACCCACCCGCCCCGACGCCACCGCCCCGATGGACACCCCGAGCAGAATGGGGGTGATCACGCTGGCGCTGGAAAAGATCCGCCCCCAACGACGCTGGGCCGCGTCGTGCTGGCTGTCATAGGTGCGAAAGGTGAACGCGGAGCCGCGGAGTACGATACCGACCAGCATGAGTGTGAGCGGGATGTGAAGCACGGTGCCGAGGCGAGCGTAGACCGGAGGGAAGCAGGAGAAGGTCAGAACGATGGCAAGAATGAGCCAAACGTGATTGGCCTCCCAGATCGGACCAATGGCATGGGCGATAACTTCCCGTTGCCGGTTCCGGCGGGGACCCGACGCGAGCAGGTCCCAGACGCCTCCACCGAAATCCGCTCCGGCAAACAACACATATGCGTTGAGCGACAGCGCCAGTACCGCCGCCAGAACGTCGGCCAGGTCCAACTCAGGCACGAGCGACCGTGGGGACGTACACCCGGCTCCATTCACTGGATTTGGGGCTGCGGATGATCTGTCGGTAAAGCAGCCAGGCGACGATGACGCCGAGAAAACAGTAGAGCAGGGTAAAGAGCAGGAAGGGGACGACCAGGCCCGGCATCGGGGTCACCGCGTCTGCGGTGCGGAGCACGCCCTGAATGATCCAGGGCTGCCGGCCAACCTCAGTGACCGTCCACCCGGCCTCGATGGCGAGAAAGCCCATTGGCGCTCCCAGGGCAATCGCCCGCAAACGCCATCGGCTTCCAGTCACGTCTTTCCGGCGAAGCCAAGTCCAGAAGACCCAGAGGGAGACCAGCGCCAGGTAGGTACCCAGAGCCACCATCACCTGGAAGGCGGTGTGGACGATCGGCACGTTGGGCCAGTCCTCCCTGGGGAAATCATGCAGCCCCCGGACCACTGCGTGGGGATCATGGAAGGCAAGCAACGACAACCCGTATGGAATTTTGATTGCGTACCGAGTTTCACCGGACTCCGGGTCAGGGAAACCTCCAATGGTCAAGGGCGCAGCCGCCATGGTTTCGAAATGTGATTCCATGGCGGCCAGCTTGATCGGTTGACGAGCCGCAACCGACCGGGCACTGAGATCGCCCGAGATCGGTTGCAGCACCGCCGCGGGCGCGCCCAGGGCCAGCGCTGCAGTCAACGCCCGTCGATGAAAGGCGTTGGCCGGATCGAAGAGCAGCAGAAAGGCATGGATTCCGCCGACAGCAAATCCGGTGGCCGCATAGGCCGCCAGGGTCATGTGAAGGGTCTGCTGAAAGGCCATGGGATTGAGCATGGCTGCAATCGGATCGATGTTGACCGGGCGGCCACCGACCAGATCGAAACCTACCGGAGAGTTCATCCAGGAATTTGCAGTCACGACGAAGATCCCTGATGCCGCCCCGCTGATCGCCACGGCAATGCCGGCCCACAGATGTGCCCGGGGGGAGATCCGATCCCACCCATACAGATAGATCCCCAGGAAAATCGCCTCGGTGAAGAACGCGAAACCTTCGAGGGAAAACGGCATACCAATGATGCCGCCGGCCAGCTCCATAAAACCGGGCCAGAGAAGTCCCAGCTCGAACGACAGGACCGTGCCCGAAACGGCGCCGACGGCGAAGAGGATTGCCGTGCCCTTGGACCAACGTTTGGCGAGATCCAGGTGAATCGGGTCGCCGGTTTTCTGCCAGCGGCGTTCGGCGATGAGCATGAGCACCGGCATGCCGATGCCAACCACCGCAAAAATGATGTGAAACGCCAGCGACACAGCCATCTGGGAGCGGGCAGCGAGAAGGTCGGGCATCGGGGAAGGTTATCGCCAGCGTGAATCTTTTCCCAGGAGGCCTGAGTAGAGCCTGGAGGGAGGTTCACTCTCCTGCTCTCAACTCATCGCATGGTTCAGCAACCCGGAGGTTTCATGTCGCAACTATCGACTGGATTGCGCGCGGGGGTCCTCGCTCTCCTGGCTTTTACTCTGTCCCCACACCCCGGTGCGGCACAGAGTGCCGGCGGAATGGCAAAGATTCCGGTGACCACCGCATCCTCCGCAGCCAGAGAGCAATACCTGAAAGGACGCACTCTGGGGGAGAATCTGCGGGCCCACGATTCCCGTCAGTTTCTCGAGGCCGCGGCCGCAAAAGACCCCTCATTTGCGCTGGCGCACTACAGCCTGGCTTTGAACTCCCCCACGGCAAAGGACTTCTTCACCCATCTGGCCGATGCCGTCCGTCTGGCGGACAAAGCGTCCGAAGGCGAACGGATGATGATTCTGGGCCTGCAGGCGGGAGCCAATGCCGACACCAAGTCGCAACGGGAGTATTACGAACGACTAACTGCCGCCTATCCTCGAGATGAGCGGGCCCACTTTCTCCTGGGCGGGGCCTATTTCGGCCAGCAGGAATACGGTAAGGCGGTATCGGAATATCAGAAGTCGGTCGATTTGGCGCCGGACTACGCTCCGGCCTACAACCTTCTGGGGTATGCTCGGCGGGCCGAGGGACAGTTCCGTGAGGCAGAGGAAGCTTTCAAGAAATACATCGAGCTGATTCCGAACGATCCCAATCCCTACGACTCCTACGCCGAGCTGTTGATGAAGATGGGGCGGTTCGAAGAGTCGATTGCCATGTACCGGAAAGCGCTGCAGACCGATCCCAACTTTTCCAACTCTCACTTCGGGATCGCCAGCAATCTGATGTTCCAGGGCAAGCACGAGGCGGCCCGGGCGGAGTCATGGAAGCTGCACGACGCGGCTCGCAATGATGGCGACCGCCGGCTGGCGCTGTTCAGCACCGCGGTCACCTATGCGGATGAGGGGAACTACGCGCAAGCGGTGAAGGAGTTGCGCCGAGAGTATGCGGTGGCGGAGAAGATCAATGACGCCGCCGCCATGTCCGCTGACCTGACGTCGATCGGGGATGTTCTGCTGGAAGCCGGCAAACCCCAGGACTCACAGCGAGAGTACGATCGTGCCCAGGAGCTCCAGGAAAAATCCGATCTCTCATCCGAGGTCAAGGAGAATGCGCGGCTGGTTCACCGTTACAACCTGGGCCGGGTAGCAGCACGATCAGGAGACTACGCCGCGGCTAAGGGTTACGCCGATGTCTTCCTGAAAGGCGCAGTGGCCAAGAAGAACGATGGGCAGATTCGTCTGGCCCATGAGCTGGCCGGTACCATCGCCCTGGGCGAGAAGAACTATGCCCGAGCCGTCGACGAGCTCAAGCTGGGGAACCAGCAGGATCCATATACCCTGTACCGGCTAGGCCTGGCGTATCAAGGCAAGGGTGAGTCGGCCAAGGCGGCTGAGCTGTTCCAGGAAGCGGCCAACCAGAACACCCTGCCGACCCTCAACTACGCGTTTGTCAGGCAAAAGGCCAAGCGAATGAAGGTGTAATGCAGATTCGATGTGACACGACACAACACCAGGCGGGACCGCCAACGGGACCGTCTGGTGCACCTGGCGGGTGCTTTATTTGCCGTTTGGATCCCAAGCCACCTCGTCTCCAACGGCAATGTCTCCATCCTCCAGCACCTCGGCATAGACACCGCCGCCCCAATCGGATGCCATCGCCAGCCGCAATCCATCGAACGCTTCATCCATCCGCTCACATGGCTTGGTCTCTCCTCCGATGCGGAGGCGGATGCCGCCGATCCGGAGAATGCGGTGGCGCGAATGGGCCAGCTGTATACCGCTGATCATAAGGTTCGCCCGGCGGGCCGATGGCGAAATCGACGCTCCAAGCTCCCGCACCAGGTCAGCCCATTTCTCCTGGGCGATGATCGTCACCTGGCGCCGGCGTCCCTGGTCGGCGTTGCCATTGAGGCCTCGACTCGCGACCAGAGTTCCTCGAGTCACCGGATCCATGGGACCGCGGTGAGCGCGCTTGATCCAAATCGCTTCCAATCGGCCCGCCATGGTTGCTCCTGGAGCTGAGGCCCGCGTTCACAGTGTTGGGGGAGGCAGAGGGCAAGATCTCGATGACTGACGAAAGTTATTCGGGATGCTGTACCGGAGGACACGGGGCGTAGGGCTGCTTAATGGCTGATCGCCGAACCCCGAGGATCAAGCAGTGCAACAACTTTCACTGGACGAACAGCAGACGCAGTTCGCCTCAAGGATGGTCTGGTGCATGCCCATGATCGCTAAAATGAGCTGGGCAGCCCTCTTCTCAATGGGTGCAACTCTGCTGGTCACATTCCGGTAACGGCCCTCTCCTGAAGCGTGCCATCCACGGCACGTGGCTTGCCCTCTCCACCCGAACTTCCACAACCCTGAAGGCACCCGTCTCTCTTCCTGCGAATGGCTGGAGGCGCTACGCGTATGCAATCGACCTTAGTTACGGCCCAACCGGAGCAGTGGAGCTGGATGCTGACCCAGCTGTGGAGCTGGATGTGGTCCGGAATGTCCTGGATCCTTGATCTCCAGCGTCTGGTATTCGGGTTCATCTTCGACGGCACGCCAGGACTGTCTGTATTGAAAGCGATTCTGTTGCTCCTGCCGGCCGCCGTGCTCCTGGTGAGCATGTGGGCCACCATGGTTTCCCTGTATAGCCTGCCGTTTCGCTCGGGCCGGGGCTACTTCCTGACCGCGCTGCTGATGTCCTGGTGGGACGTGGGCCGGATGGCCTGGTTCTACTGGGCTGGCATGGGGCGGTTCCTCTTCGTCTTCCTGGGCTGGGTCGGCAGCGGAATCCGCGCCTTCGCACGCCTGATCTGGAACGCGATCAAGGGTGCGCTGAACTCTCCCTTTGCGATTCTGGACTGGACCTCGCGGCGCTACTTCAAGCCGGGCGTGCCATGGCTGGCGTTCATTCTGCTGATCGTTTGGTCCGCAATCGAAGCGACCATCTTTACGTTCACGCTTCGGCCGACCATGAACGAATTGCTGGCTGACCTGGTCGGTTTCGAGCCGAACCCGGTCATGCTGACCGCGTTGCTGTACATGTTCCTCTTCTTCCTGGTGGGCGGCAGCTTCGCCTGCGTCCAAGCCCTGAATGACGCCATCAAGAGCAAGCAGTACGGCACCATCATCTCGATGACCGTGATCGAGATCGTGGTGGCCATGTTCGAGGTGCTGTTCCTCTACCGCGAGCTGGTGGATGCGATCACGCCCTGGATGGCTCAGCAAGGGTTCAATCTGGGCATCGTGGGGACTCTGGCGGTTGCCTTTGCCGGCTGGCTGGGCGTCCGCGGCATGACCTGGTTCCTCTTTGGTCGCTACGGCACCCCGGCCCTCATCGCCGTGCTGGCCCGGGAGACTCTGAGCCACAGCAGCTCCGCCGACCTGGCTCCGCCAAGGCAGCCCGAGTTCTGGAAGGCCCCGATCGCGGCGCTCAAGGCTGAGGTGGACTGGTTCAAGGCCGAAGCCCGGGAGATGTTCGAGCTGCTCACGCTGCCGGTGCTGCAGCTGCTGGCATCCGGCTTCAACTTCTGGCTGGTTGTTCTGCTCGGCCGGCCCCATTTCACCCTGCCGTTCCGCACGTTAGAGGATGTGCAGGCCGCCACTCCCCTGTCGGTCGACCGCAAGGTCCGGGGAAATGTTCCCCAGGCGGCCGTATGAAGCGCTCCTTTCTGGTAGCCGCAACACTGGGAGCTCTGATTGTCGGCTGCGCTCCGCCGAAGAACGCTCCGCCACCGAAGTCGACCCTGGTGATCGGGCTGGATGTTTCCGGCTCATTTCGCAAAGGCGGGCACTTCGACGACGCGATCGATTTCGCGGCGCTGTACATCTATGCGCACATGAAGGGATATCAGGACCTGCGCCGGCCCAGTGACATCTTCATCGGTACCATGGGCGGCCAGCGGCCTGGTGAGGCCAAGACCTTCCACCCGATTCAGGATCTGACCGGGAAGTCGCCTTCACAGATTGCCGCCAGTCTCCGGGCCTGGTTCCCCGAGGACGACCCGATCACCGACTACAATGCGTTTTTCGAACGGGTAGCGGTGCACGTGCAGCGGCAGAATCTGGGGCTCGCGCCGCTCAGCATCGTCATGTTTTCCGACGGCGTCCCCGACATTCCGGGGGCCAAGGGTGATGAGCTCTATCGTCGCATCAACATGACCCCGCTCGAGTACCTCTCACGGAGCGTCACTGTCCGCCTGCTCTATGCTTCGCCCAAGGTGGCGCAGCGGTGGGAGCAGAACGTGCCCCGCAAGCGAGTGCGCCTCTGGACCCAGGATGCGGAAGTGATGGAGGGGTGGCGACGCCACTTTGTCTCTACGAGCCGGCCGGAGCAGCAGGATTCTCTCTGGTCATGGATGAAGAACGTGGTAGACTTCCGAGTCCGCCGAGGCAAGGTGATCTAAGCCGCAGGGCAGGCCAACGAACGCGCCGCGGGTTCCTCCCCGGCGCGTTTTTCATTTCAGGAGGTATGCTTCCACCAGATGGATAACTTCCTCAACCGGAGGTCGGTATGACTGGGCCTGATTCCCAGCTGAAGCGGGTCTGGCTCTGGGTGCTGCTGCTGATCCTTGCTGTCTGGGTTGTCTATGTATTGAGGGGAGGAACCTCAACGCCGCCCAGTTCGACAGCGGCAGATAGCGCGGCCCAAACGCAACCATAGCTCGTCAGAGTCGTCGTTGCAGGAGATCGTCGCCTGCCTCGAATCCATGCCGGTGATAGAGCGGGCGGCTGCGATCCGAGGGCCAGAGAAACAGCGCGTCGAGCCCTCTGGCCTCGGCATCGGCAACACAGGCCTGGAGCAGGGCCGACCCGATGCCCAAGCCTCTCGATTCGGGAACCACGTAGACGCTACTCACGTAGCCATGCAGCTCGGATTGGCCCACCGGATTGGGAAGCTTTTCGATGTCCTGAAGCCAGAGTGTTCCGACCATGCCATCGCGGTGCAGGGCGACGAAACAGCGCCAAGTTCCTCCTGGCTGCAGTCGATCCGACATCCAACCTGTGCAGCGCCGGAGGAAAGCGTCTTCAGGCTCCTCCACCGGATCGAGCTCCCGCCTGAAGTCATAGCGTAGTCGGGCCAGCATCGGAGCGTCCGCCGATACCGCTCGTCGGATCCGGAGCTCGCTCGAAGCGATTCCTTTGACCGAGGCGCCGTCCCCCGGTTTGCCATTTACCATCGGACCGCCTCAGGTCTGCCGGCTGACTCGATGCTACCTAATCCTCCAGAGTAAAGCCGAGCTTGAGGGTCACCTGCCAGTGGGCCACTCGACCCCCTTCGATGTGCCCGCGCGTGTCCAGCACTTCAAACCACCTCAGGTTTCGCACGGTTGAGGCCGCCTTTCCGATGGCCTTTTCCACCGCGTCTTCCATGCCTTTGCTCGAGGATCCCACCAGCTCGATCGTCTTGTACACGTGATCTGACATAGGGCTTCCGGGAATAAGGGTTCCTCTGCCTGACTCACTCGCATCAGTACCAAAGAGGCCAGGTACCTACCGTGTGTCAACTTATTTCACCGCAGGTCCAGTCCGCGGGAAACCGCTCCTGGCGGT
>DATKJJ010000274.1:0-4971 GCA_035543695.1 Gemmatimonadales bacterium
GGCGGTCCGGGCCTCCCGTGAATGCCAGACGCCAACCGCCAGTGCGACAACACCGGTGAGCGCGCCGACGCCGATCCATTTCGTCCGCTTACTTCGGAAGCCGAAGGTGGGTGGACCTGCGTTTAGCGCGGCGTGACCGGCAGGCGAGCCCAGCGCGGTGGCGAACTCCGCCGCGGTAGTGAACCGATCGGCCGGGGAGCGCGCCAAGGCTCGAGTGACCGCCTGCTCGACTGCTTCCGGCACGTCGCGAATGGTGCGCAGGTGCGGGACGGGCTCGCTGAAATGTTTCGCGATGATCGCCTGCGCCGTGGGCCCGGTGAAGGGAGGCTCTCCCGCCAGCATCTCGTACAGCACGCAGCCGAGACTGTAGATATCTGCGCGGCCATCCAGCTCCCGGCTGGCCGATGCTTGCTCGGGGCTCAGATACGCCGGTGTGCCCAATGCGATGCCGGTCTCGGTCAGCCGCTCTCCGCCGGCTACCTCCAGCGCGCGCGCGACGCCGAAATCCGCCACCAGCGCCTGATTGTCAGAGAGAAGAATGTTCTCCGGCTTGATGTCTCGGTGGATCACACCCTGGCGATGGGCATAGTCCAGGGCGAGCGCAACCTCTCGCGCAATGCGGAGGGCATCTGCGAGAGGCAGCTGTGTCTCCCGTTCCAGTCGCTGCCGCAGCGATTCGCCCTGCACGTACGGCATTACGTAGTAGGGATCGGAGATGCCGGCCTGCGATTCGATGGCTCCCGAATCGATCAGGCCCAGGATGTGGGGATGCTGCAGCCTGGCGGCGAGCTGGATCTCGCGAAGGAAGCGCTCGGGTCCCTGAATCCTGGCCAGCTCGGGGCGCAGGACCTTGATAGCGACGAGCCGATCGTGCTTGAGGTCGCGGGCGAGATAGACCCGGGCCATCCCGCCGTGGCCCAATTCGCTCAGGACGGCGTAGCGATCACGCAGGGCGTCGAGGGAAACACCCGATGGTGCTGTCACGCTGCACCGCCATCGGAGAAGATGAACCGAATGTGTTCCCTTGAAGGGGATTCCGCCAGCGAAGGACGTATCTCGTGAGGGCTGGATGTAGACAGCCGGTTGACACTTCCTGTACCGGCCCGTACCCTACCGCATCCCCGAACCATCCTCGAGACGCCGGCTCCGCCCAGCGACGCTACGAAGGCTCCCTCCTTATAGGAAGGTGCATGATGCATAGTGTCGCCTGTCGCACATCACTCGTCGTTTTTTCCTTACTCGTGGGTGCACTCCCGATCAGAGTCCACGCCCAGGGTTACCCCACGATGGGTGATCCGATGCCGGACGCCACCCGCGCCAGCCTCGCCGAGTCGGCCAGGCGGTTCAATGAGCTCGCTCCGAAGCTGGTTCAGTCCGCCGGTATCAAGCCAGGCGATCTCGTCACGATCACCGGCGGTCTCCTCATGGTGCGCCAGATGGAAGCGCTGGGTGCCGAAGTGCAGAAGGCCGGCGGCCGTCCGCTCCTGTTCCTGGACAGCCCGCGACTGACGCGAGAGCTCTATGCCTCCGTCCCGGAGTACGTCATCGCCAAGTCACCGACGTCGTACGAGAAGTTCGCCGCCCAGAACGTCGCGGTCGCGTTCTACCTTCCCTTGGGGGAGGACTTCGCCTCGGTGCGGACGGTAGACCGGCGTTCCCAGGTCGACCATGCCCTGGCCAAGCTGGACGCTGCCAGCCGGCCGGACCGAGATAAGGGGATCACCCGAAGTCTGTTCATCGGTATCCCCACGCCTTCCGACACGGCCTCGATCCAGATGGACTACCCGGCCTACGCCGACATGACGTGGACCGCTGTGGATGCCGATTACTCGGCCATCCGGGCCAAGGGCGAAGCGATCAAGCAGATCATTCAGGGCGCCAAGCACCTCCGGGTCACCTCACCGGAAGGAACCGATTTCACGGTAGATCTGGGAAAGCGCCCGGTCGTCGTCGGCGCGGGCCTGGTTCCAGCCGGCACTAAGGGCAACGAAGCGCAACGCTCGGGCGGGCTTCCTGGCGGGACGGTACGGTTTGCTCCGATCGAGACCAGCGCCAATGGCAAACTCCGCGCAGCGGAAGATCAATGCAGCCAGCCGGTAAAGGATGAGGCGATAGACGTCAAGAACGGCGTCGCAACCAGTGTGACTGCTGCCTCGGACGAGGAATGCCTCAAGCAGTCGATGAAGAACGCCGGCCGTTTCGGGTCGATCGTGATCGGACTGAACCCTGCGATCCAGTACAGCCACATTCCGAGCTACGGGCCACAGCTCGAAGCCTCGGCCGGAGCGGTATCGCTGAGCTTCGGGTCCAACGGCTACCTGGGCGGCACCAATCCCCCCGTTGGCGGCGGCTGGACAGTGCCGCTCCTCAAGGCGACGGTCGAGGCGGATGGGAAGGTGATTGTGAAGGATGGCAAGCTAGCGTTTTGAACGACGAGTAAGCAGTCGTTCCTCTAGTTTCCCGGAAGTGCCCTGCAGACGATCAGGGTGATGTTGTCGGTTCCGCCGTCTGCGAGTGCATCCTTCAACAGATCCTCGCAGACCTGGCGGGACGATTTCATGGTGAGCAGCTGCTCGCGGATGCGGTCATCCGAGACGTGCTGGGTGAGCCCATCGCTGCAGAGGAGCGCGACATTGCCCCATTTGGCGTCGCGCCGGGTGACCACCGGCTCGGTGGTGCGTCCGCCGATTGCGCTCGAGAGCGTGTGCCCGAGCTTGCTGCGCTTGACATCCGCCGGCTTCATGACGCCGAGATCGACCAATTCCTGCGCCATGGTCTGGTCCCGAGTGATCTGGGTCAGCTGCCCCTGCTCGAGGACGTAGCAGCGGCTGTCCCCCACCTGGAGCAGATAGGCGCACGGCCACACGCCCAGGTAGAGCGTCAGTGTGGTGGCCATGCCCCGATATTCCGGATCCTTCTGGCCCCGCCGCATCAGCTCCCCGTGGCAGCCGAGTGCCGCCTCCTTGAGCGCCTCGAAGAACTCCTCGTCGTCCTCGGCCCTGGCGGCATAGTAGCAGCGCATGCTGCGCTGGACATACTGGGTTGCCTCCTCCACGGCGATCCGGCTGGCCTCTTCGCCCTTGACCCCGCCCCCGACACCATCGGCTACCATCATGAGAAAGGCGAGCCGCTCGCTTTCCCGCGTAACGCCGTCGATGGTGGGGAGGCTGGTTTGGCGGACCACCATCTGCCGCTTCAGGGAGCAGATGAGGAAGTGGTCCTGGTTTTCCTTCCGGACCTTTCCCTGATGGGTGATGCCGTAGACGTCGATCTCGTCGTCGTAGGGCTTGCGCTGGGGTCCGGCGATGGTGGGGGCGGTCATAGCGATTCCGAATCTGCGGTGGGGGCCCTGATTACGCCAGTTAAACCATAGTCCAGTCCGAGCGGCGGCTCTATCGTTCGGAGGCTACATTCAGATTAATGGCTTCCTCGTTGGGCGATACCCGCGCTCCCTCCGGCTCCCGGAATCGGCGGACCGGCCTCCTCCTTGCCGGCGACGTAGGCGGGACCAAGACTGCCCTGGCGATATACTCCCCCGAGCAGGGCCCGCGGTCCCCGCTGGCCTCCTGCCGCTTTCCCAGTGCCAAGTACCGGTCCCTCTCGGTCATGGTCCGCGAGTTCCTCACCGGCAGCAGTCTCACCGTCGACGGGGCCTCCTTCGCCGTGGCGGGCCCGGTGATCGGCGGGTCGGCGCGGGTCACAAACTTGTCGTGGGACCTCAGCGAGACCGAGCTTGCAGCCGAGCTGGACCTCCCATCGGTGCATCTGATGAACGACCTGGAGGCAATCGGCGATGCGGTGCCGAGCCTCGAACCGTCCGAGCTCATCAGTCTCAACGCCGGTGAGCCGGTCGCCGGCGGCGCCATCGCAGTGGTGGCTCCCGGCACCGGGCTGGGCGAGGCCTTCCTTATATATGACGGCACCCGCTACCGCGCCTTTCCCTCCGAGGGCGGCCACGCGAGCTTCGCTCCCCGGGATGAGGTCGAGGCCGGTTTGCTCGCCTACCTGAAGCGCAGGTTCGATCACGTCAGTGTGGAGCGGGTCTGTTCCGGGCCGGGTCTCCTCCACGTATATCAATATCTGCGAGACTCGAGCTACGCCCCCGAGTCGCCCGGGATGGGCCGCGCGCTTGCCGCCGTGGAGCACGCGCCGGCGCTGATTGCAGGAGCCGCGCTGCGACCTCATCCCGACCCGTTGAGCCACGCCGCCCTCGCGCGCTTTGTCTCCATCCTCGGCGCGGAGGCAGGGGACCTCGCCCTCAAGGTGCTGAGCCTGAGTGGGGTCTATCTCGCCGGCGGCATTCCTCCCCGGATTCTCCCCGCGCTCCGGGACGGCGCCTTCTTCAGCGCATTCACGGCCAAGGGCCGGATGGCCGGGCTGCTCGGACGGATGCCCGTCTCCGTCGTCGCGCTCGAGGCGGCGCTCCTCGGCGCTGCGCTTCGGGGGCTGGAGCAGGTGAGCAGCACAGGCAGAGATTCTTCGCTGCGCTCAGAATGACAACGCCACCCTGCACACCCGCTCACCGCGCACCGCTCACCACTTACCAGATTCCCGGTACATTCACAGTATGCAGCTAGGCATGATCGGCTTGGGCCGGATGGGTGGCAACATGGTGCGCCGGCTGATGCGCGCGGGACACGAGTCTGTGGTCTACGACGTCCATCCGCCGGCGGTGAAGGCGCTGGCCGGTGAAGGTGCCACCGGCGCCGATTCGCTGGCCGCCTTCGTCAAGGCACTCCGGCCACCGCGATTGGTCTGGCTGATGGTCCCGGCGGCGCTGGTGGACCAGACCCTGTCGGCCCTGTCGTCCCTGCTCGCCTCGGGCGACATCGTGGTCGATGGCGGAAACTCCTATTACCACGACGACATCCGGCGAGCCGCGGAACTGAAGGCGAAGGGCATTCATTATGTAGATGTGGGCACCAGCGGCGGCGTCTTCGGACTGGAGCGAGGATATTGCCTGATGATCGG
>DATKJJ010000275.1:0-4692 GCA_035543695.1 Gemmatimonadales bacterium
GGAAGATGCTGCCGTAGACATTCGGCTTTCCCAGCAGCACGCATGCATCGTTGACGAGATACCGGGTGGGGAAGTTGTCCGTCCCATCCACGATGATGTCGTACTCCGCCAAGATCTCCAGTGCGTTCTGGGACGTCAGCCGCGTCTCGTGCTTCTCGATCCGCACGTTGGGATTCACATCGCCCAGCCGAGCCCCGGCCACTCGAGCTTGGGTTGACCCAGTGTGGACGTGCCGTGGACGATCTGCCGCTGCAAGTTCGTCAGGTCGACCACGTCAAAGTCCACGATCCCGATCGTCCCCACTCCAGCGGCCGCCAGATAGAGCGACAGCGGCGAGCCTAGCCCCCCGGCACCAACCGTGAGGACCCGCGCCGACTTGAGCTTGCGCTGGCCGGCAATGCCCACCTCGGGGAGCAGCAGGTGTCTCGAATAACGCAGGACTTCAGCATGGGACAGCGCGACTTCGCTCCCCAGCGCCGGAGATCCCCCGGCGATGCTGGGCACGATGGTGAGCACATCCCCGGACTGTACCGGGGTAGCCGTGGAGGAGAGATGCCGGATGTCGGTCTCGTTCAAGTACAAGTTGACGAAGTTCCGAAGCCGGCCGTCGTCCTGCAGCAGATGGCGCTTGAGGCCGACATGGGCGGCGAGCAGTCCGTCGAGCACCTCGCCCACCGTGTGGCCCGATAACTGGATGGTGTCCTGCCCGGCGGTAAAGCCCCGCAGCGGGGTAGGGATCGATACGGTGACAGACATTTCAGACCTCATTGAATACGTCGAGGGACTCTGGCAACATGGCCGACCGATCACCGGCCAGCTGCCAACTGGTGGCCTCGACCGCACGTCCGCGGTCGACCCGCACGATCAGATAACTGTACCAGGGCCAGGCGTGCTCGGCGTCGAATGACGAGGGCGCTGCCGGGTGATCGGGGTGGGAGTGGTAAAACCCGAGCACCTCGAGGTCGGCCTGGCGAACCTCGGCCTCGACTCTCTGGAGATCCTCGGGGGCGATCAGATACCGGTGCGGGTCGTCTGCCCGGCGATTCACCACCGGGAGCAGTCTGCGGACCTGCTTGATCTCACCCGGTTGCCCCGCCAGTACGCCGCAGCATTCCCCCGGGTAGGCCCGTTCCCCCTCGCGATGAATTGTCCCCAGCAGCGTCTCACTGACCCGCAACGTCACGTGACCCTCCATCGGTGAAGGTCACTGAGATATCGCGCGCCCGAGTCGCACCCGATCACAACTACACAGGCGTCCGGCTCCTCCCGAACGATGTCCAGCGCCGCGGCCACAGCAGCCCCGGCAGACCAGCCGACCAGGTATCCGGTGTGCCGTGCCAGCCAGCGGGCGGTTCGATCGGCCACCTCAGTGGAGACCTCCGCGACCGCGTCGGGGAGTCCGGGATTGTACAGCGCGGGCGGATGGCCTGTCGTCGCCAAGTGCTTGAGGCCTTCGAGCCCGTGGAGCGGAGAGTCCGGCTGCACTCCGATGAGCCGGATGTCCGGCTTCTTCTCCTTCAGGAACCCGCCGGTTCCCATCATGGTTCCGGTCGTTCCCATCGCCGCCACGAAATGCGTGATCCGTCCTGCGGTTTGGCTCCAGATTTCAGGGCCAGTGGTTTCCCGGTGCGCCGCTGTGTTGGCGGGATTGCTGTACTGGTCGGCGAAGTAGTAGCGGTTTGGCTCCTCCCCGAAGATTTGGCGGGCCCGCTCGGTCGCTCCATCGGTCCCCTCCAGGCGGTCGGTCAGCACGACCTCCGCGCCGTAGATCTCCAGCAGAGCGCGGCGCTCCGGGCTGGCATTGCCCGGAACGCAAATCGTGACCTCGACACCTGCGGCGGCACCCAGCATCGCATAGGCAATCCCGGTATTGCCGCTGGACGCATCGAGCAGCCGCCGGCCGGCCAACTCGCCCCGGCAGAGCGCGTCCCGGAGAATGCTGCGGGCCGTGCGGTCCTTCACGCTGCCCCCCGGGTTGAGCCACTCGGCCTTGAGCAGGACCTGCGCTCCGCGAGAAGCGTCCAATGCGATGGGAAGCAGCGGCGTGTTGCCGACCGCCCTCCAGAGCGCAGGCTCCCACCCACTCGGTTCCGCGTTCATCCCGACTCTCCCAATGCAAAAGGCCCGACCGCCGGGTCGGGCCTCAGTTCTCAACCGAAGAGCGTCAGCTTGCTGACGAGATCCCGACCAGTTCCTGGACTTCGGTTTCCTGCTTCATCAGATCGGCGAGAGAGATGCTGGCAAGCAGCTCGTCCACTCGCTGCTGGAGCGCATGCCAGACCGGCCGGATGCTGCAGGTATGTCCCGGATTACATCGATCGGCGTCCACCGGGTGAGTCTCGCAGTTGACCTCGAAAGTCTGGTGCTCGGAGGCAGCCATAACATCCCGAACCGATATGGCGGCCGGCTCCTTGGCCAGGTAGTAGCCACCCTTGGCTCCCCGCACGCTCTCGACCAGGCCGGCCCGGCGGAGCCGCAGCAGGATCTGCTCGACATAATCAGCCGGAAGTCGCTCGGTGTCAGCCAGTTCGCGGGCGGCAACTGGTCCTATGCCGCCCCGTCCGCGCTTGGCAAGGTGGATCGAGATGATCAGGCTGTATTCTGTCCAGGTGGTAACCCGCATGGTGTGAATATGCCTGTGAAAACAGGTGGAATCAATGCGAGGTGGGACTGTTGGCCGGGCTACCCTTTATCCGCCGAGGTCCAACGAGCCACCTCCTCGGCGCTCATGTTGCCGTAAGGGCGAATGCGCCCGTCGCGAAACGTGCCGCCGAGCACGTCGCCCAGGTACTGAGACCAGGAGAGCAGAGTTCCGTAGCAGACCGGTTCGGGTGCATCCGGACCAGCGACCTCCGCCTCGAGTCGCTGCAGCAAGTCCCGCATGACGCCTTCGGGAACTCGGGAGCGGGCCGAAGGAAAGATGAACCCGAACAGGATGAGATGGCCCAGCAGCACGCGCCAGTGGGGGCCGAACCGCTGGACCAACCGATCCCAATCCAGCCGCTCACCAATGGCGAGGATGAGGTGGGAAACGTCCGCCCCGTCGTAGCGCTCGCGCTCCATCACGAAGGCCTTTGACCAGATGGTCTCCTCCGGCGGCGCGATCTGTACCGAAACACTGAGAACTTCACCGGGGGCGGCGTGCTCGAACCAGCCGTCATCCACCGCGGCTATCCCGTTGCCCGAGCTGAAAATCACATCGATGAATCCCTCGGGCGATCGGATCTTGGCCAACCAGTGTGAAAACACCAGCTCCGTCTCGTAGCCGGCGGTCGCGCACGCTTCCAGCAGGCGCTGGACATCTGAAGGCCGTGCAAAGATGTCCAGATCCTTGGTAGACTTGTCGATGCCGGCCTGGTGAATGAATGCGAACGCGCCGCCGACCAGGAACGGCACCTTGGCCCGGTTCAGCACCTCCATCGCGTCCCGATAGAACAGCCGGGAGGGGGTCTCGACTAAAGACTGTGTCGGGGCGAGCGCCATGCCGGACTCCGCAGAGGGGAGTTTTATGATAAGTCGGTCCCAAACGTTCGGGGTGTGGTGCGGATCACCGCAGTCCTTCACCGGTCGCGAGATCGTGCCAGCATGACCAAATCGGCCGGTACCGTGCGGATTGCCGCCCTGGGAGACATTCACCTGGGCGGCCGAGGATTGGAGCCGCCGTTGCAGATGCTCTTCAGCCAGGTCTCGGCCCACGCCGACATCCTGGCGCTGTGCGGTGACCTGACGGACAGAGGAGACCCGGAGGAGGCGCGCGAGATGGCCAAGGCGCTAGGGTCGGTCACGATTCCGATCGTCGCGGTGCTGGGCAATCACGACTATGAGTGCGGAAAAGTCAGCGAGGTAACCCGGATCCTGTGTGACGCGGGGGTGCGGGTGCTCGACGGCGATGCCCACGAAGTGCTGGGAGTCGGCTTTGCCGGAGCGAAGGGGTTTGCCGGCGGGTTCGGCCGGGGGGCCCTCGGTCCTTGGGGAGAACCGCTCATCAAACAGTTTGTCAGAGAGGCGCTAGACGAGGCTCTCAAGCTGGAAACCGCCCTCAGTCGCCTCCGCACGGCCCGCAAGGTTGCGCTGCTCCACTATGCGCCCATCGCCGCCACCGTAGAAGGAGAGCCACGGGAGATCTACCCCTATCTTGGCTCCAGCCGGCTGGAGGAGCCGTTGAGCCGGTATCCGGTGGACGTGGTGTTTCACGGCCATGCCCACCATGGCGCGCCCCAGGGCCGTACCATGGGGGACGTACCGGTATACAACGTCTCGATGATGCTGTTGCAGCGAACCTACCCGGACCGGCCGGCCTTTCGGGTGGTAGAGCTTCAGGTGGGCGACAACACGAATGAAGGGACGTCGGGCATCACCCCGCTTCGGCGGGTCACCGACCGCCCGGTTGCTTGATCGGCCCGGATTCCAGGTCGCCTGGGACCCCAGGCTCCGTCATGGCTCGTAGGTCCAGAATCTCCTCGAGTTCCGCTCCCTTCAATATTCCCTTCTGGATAACCAGCTCCTTCACCGTGAGGCCGGTTGCCACTGCTTCCTTGGCGAGCTTGGCCGCCTCACCGTAACCGATACGGGGGGCGAGGGCGGTGACCAGGGCCGGGCTCCGCTCCAGCCAGTACCGGCATTGGGCCTCATCGGCCTGAATTCCATCGATGCAGCGCTCCGCCAGAACCGCAGTCGCGTTCCCCACGATGA